>CALFVM010000334.1 GCA_937928665.1 uncultured Candidatus Methylacidiphilales bacterium | reverse complement strand
ATGGTTGAGGACGTGGCCAAGTTTGTTGTCGGCGATGTCCATGCCGTAAACCTCCCAAGAGGGCTGGGCGGTGAGGATTTTCCAGACGAGGCTGCTGCCGATGAAACCGTTGACGCCGAGGATAAGAACGCGCATAGGCCGCGGGATGTGATCAGGCCAGGAGTTGCTTCAGTTCCGCCAGGCGGTCGCGGAAGAGGGCGAGGGTGGCTTCAACGGGAGCTGGAGAGAGCATGTCAACACCGGCGTCCCGGAGGGTATCAAGGGGGAACTTGGAACCGCCTGAGCTGAGGAAGGACAGATAGCGTTCGACGGCACCGGGTTGATGATCGAGGACCTGCCGGGCGAGGGCAACGGCGGCGGAGATTCCCGTAGCGTATTTATAGACGTAGAAGGCGGAGTAGAAGTGGGGGATGCGGAGGCACTCGAGGTCGAGTTCGGGATCGAGAACGAGGCCGGAGCCGTGGTAGGTCTCCAGCAATTTCCGGTAGGCGGCGCGGAAGGCGTCGAGGGTGAGGGCTTCGCCGCTTTCTTCCATGGCGTGGATGACGTGTTCAAACTCGGCGAACATGGTCTGGCGGAAGAGGGTACCGCGGATGTCGTCGATCTGGCGGTTGATGATGTAGGCCCGCATTTTCGGGTCGTCGGTGGTCTCGAGAAGATGGTGGGTGAGGAGTTCTTCGTTGAAGGTGGAGGCAACCTCGGCAAGGAAGATCGGGTAGTGATAGTCTTGGAACGTTTGGTGCCGCTGACTGAGGAAGGTGTGCATGGAATGCCCGGCCTCGTGGGCGAGGGTGTAAACATCGGAGAAGACATCCTCTTTGAAGTTCATCAGGATGTAGGGCGGGTTTCCGTAGCTGCTGGAGGAGAAGGCACCGGAGCGTTTGCCTTTGGTTTCGTAGCGGTCGCACCACCGGTCCCGCATGCCTCGCGCGAGGGCGTCGGTGTAGTCGGAGCCGAGGGGGGCGACGGCGGCGACGACGAGGTCAATGGCCTGGTCGAAGGTGGTGCGGACCTTCATTTCTTTCACAAGAGGAACGTAGGTGTCGTAGAAATGAAGTTCAGGCAGGCCGAGAACCTCCTGACGGAAGGCGTAATAATCGTGGAGTGGGGCGAGGTTGGCGCGAACGGAGGCGATGAGGTTGTCGTAAACGGCAACGGGGACGTTGTCGGGGAAGAGTGCCGCTTCGCGGGCGGAGGCATGGTGGCGGGCGCGGGCGATGGCGACATCGGCCTTAACCGAGTTGGCCAGGGTGGAGGCGACAGTGAACTTGTGGGCGTCGAATTCGGCGTAATATTGGTGGAAGGCCTTGCGCCGGAGTTCGGGCTGGGTTTTGACGAGGAAGGAAGAGAAGGCGCCGTGGGAGAGTTCCACGGTTTGGCCATTTTCATCCTCAAGCTGGCCAAAGGTCATATCGACGTTGGTGAGTTGGGAGAAGGTTTCGTCGTGGCCGTGGAGGGGGACGCTGATCATGGCGAGGAGGCGTTCCTCGGCCTCGGAGAGGATGTGGGGTTTGGCGCGGCGGAGGAGTGCCAGGCGGGTCTTCCAGGGGGCGAGCTTGGGGTCGGAGGAGAAGGCGTCGAAGCGGTCGTCGGGGATGGCGAGGATCTCGGGGGTGAGAAAGGCGGCGGTTTCGGCCGCGTGGGTGAAGGCTTGGTAGAGGCGGGCTTCGCGTTCGAGGTAGTCGTTGTTGGACGAGTCCTCGGAGGTCTGGAGCATTGAATAGTGGCGGAGGCGTTCCGCAAGCAGGTCGAGTTCTTTGTCGAACTCAAGACATTCGAGGAGGCGGTCGGCGGATTGGGCGAGGGTTCCTTTGAACTGGGTGTAGCCGGGGTAACGATTTTGGTAATCGGCCAGAGCCGCTTCCCAGGCGTCGGGATTGGGGTAGAGCCGGGTGAGGTCCCAGGTATCGGCGATGGGTAATTCGGAGCGGAGGGGGACTTTTCTGACGGAAGCGGCAGTGGTCATGAGTCGAGAAGGGATAGAGGTTCCAGGGGGGAATGGCAACCCCGGGTGAAGCGGAAAGGGAGTTAGAGAGAGGCTTGGAAGGGGGAGGCGGGGAGATCGTCGCGGTTGATGAGGTTGCAACCGGCCGGGTTATCGGCCCAGGCGTAGCGGAGGCGATGGGGCTCGGGAATATCAGGATGCCAGGCGAGGAGGGTATCGCCGTCCAAAGCGGTTTCGGCCCAGCGGTAAGGACCCTGGGCCGGAGCAATGGCGACATGGCGGACAGGCTGGCCATCGAGGGTGTGGAGGCCATCGGCGTAGTCGAAGGTCACGCGAAGGCGTCCGCCGGGCTCGGGTTGGAGCGTGCGGAAGAGTGGGCCGGAGGGAAGGACGGGTCGGCCGTAGACTTTAGCCAGTGCCCAGCGGGCGAGGCGAAAGCCGACGGGTTGTTTGGCGATGGGATGGATGTCGTTGGCATCTCCGACGTCGATGGCAACGGCGAGGCCAGTGGCGGGGAGGGCGAGGGCGGCGCGTTGGGCTTCGCGGAGTTCGGCCCAGTCGCTTTCAGTGGGTTCATCATGTGCGGCCATGTAATTGGCCAACTGGACGATGAGGAAAGGAAGGTCGCCCTGGCCGAAGACACGCCTCCAGTCGTGGATCATGAGGGGGAGCTGGCGACGGTAGGCAGCGGCGTTGGCGGCATTGCTTTCGCCCTGGTACCAGGTGAAGCCGCGGATGCCGTAGGGGATGACGGGGTGGAGGCGGGTGTTGAAGAGGGTGTAGGGGGCGTTCTGGCCGCCGGGACCGTTGTTGGAGAAGGTGGCGGGCGGGGTGATGATGCCCCAGTTTTGTTCGATGGCGTAGCGCCAGGGACCGGTGAGGGCGAGGCTGGGGTCGGGTGCGTCTGCGGGAGTGAGACGCATGGCGTTGGCCGGGCCGATCATGCCGCCATGGTAGAGGTGGGAGCGGGCGCGGACAGCAATGGTGAGCGTTTCGCCACCGGTCAGCTCAGGAGGAACGGTGTAGCTGCGTGGGGTGCACCAGGAATCGCGATTTTCCCAGTTGATACCTCCGATCTGAACGCCGTTGACGTAGCTTTGGTCGTGTTTGTCGATGGCGCCGAGTTGGAGAAGGAGGGGGCGGCTGCGGAGGGCGGGAGGCAGGGGGAGGGTGCGGCGGAACCAGAAGATGCCGTTGAAATCATGGCCGCGGTCTTGCCAGCGACAGGGTATATCCATCTCAGGCCAGGAGGCATCATTGAATTCAGGCAAGTGCCAACCGTTGGCCTCGCCCTGGTTGAGCGGGTTTTCGGGGCCCTCGGCCTGGAACCATTCATCTGCAGAGGGGTAAGGGCCACCGGGGGGAATAGCGCGGTGGCCGTAGAGAAGAGCCTCGTAAGCGGTCACTTCGGCGGGTCCGTCCGGGTCGGTCATGAGGGCTTCGCGGGAAAGCCAGGCTTCGATGCGGGTGCCGCCCCAGGCGTTGGCGATGAGGCCGATGGGGATGCGGAGTTCTGAGTGAAGGAACCGGCCGAACCAGCCTCCGACGGCGGAGAAGGCGGAGATGGTGTCGGGGGTGCAGGGGAGCCAGCGTCCGCCGACGGCGGTTTGGGGGTCGGCTTGGGCGTTGGTGGCGATGGTGAGAAGACGGATGTGGGGATAGTCCGCACCGGCGGATTGGGTGGAGTCCGCGTCGCACTGAGAGAGCTTCCACTCCATATTGGATTGGCCGGAACAGACCCAGACATCGCCGACGAGGATGTCGGTGAGGGCGACGGATTCACCGGTTTCGGCGGTGATTCGAAGGGTGAAGGGGCCTCCGGCGGCGACGGCAGGGAGGCGGAGGAGCCAGGAACCGTCGTCGTTGGCGGTGGTGGAGGCGGGGAGAAAATCACTGAGCCGGGCGTGGATTTTGTCTCCCGGGCGGGCGTGGCCCCAGAGGGGGATGGGTTGGTCGCGTTGCAGGACAGCGTGGTCTTGGAAAATGGGGGCAAGAGTGAGCATGTTTGGAGGATTGAAGCGGGTCGGAAGAGCGGGGCAATGGAAAACCGGGTTCGGCATTGAATCCAGCGGTGGAGCCGCTTAGGCTGACGGATTGACTTATGGAGCCACTACTCGAGATTTTGACCGATAACGCCCGCACCTCGAACGAGACCATTGCCCAGATGTTGGGGCAACCGGTGGAGGCGGTGGCGGCCCGGATCCGGCAGTTGGAGGATGAAAAAATCATCCTCGGGTACAAGGCATTGGTCGATGCGGAGAAGGCTGAGGCGGAGCGGGTCCGGGCGGTCATTGAGGTGAAGATCACGCCGGAACGGGACGGTGGATTTAATCGGATCGCCAACCGGATTGCGCGCTACGATGAGGTGCATTCGTGCCATTTGATGAGCGGGTCGTATGATTTGCTCGTCGTGGTTGACGGGAAGGATCTCAAGGATGTGGCCCAGTTTGTCTCGGGGAAGCTATCGACCATTCAGGGCGTTCTTTCGACGGCCACGCATTTCATGCTGAAGTCCTATAAAGAGCAGGGCACGGTGATCGGGGTGGATGAAACACCTGAACGTTTGAAGGTGTCGCCATGAAGACGAATCCCGTCCCGAGGAATCCGGTAGCGGAGCATGTCCAGCGCATCCCGCGCTCGGGCATCCGGGACTTTTTTGAAATTGTCCAGTCGATGACCGATGTGGTCTCGCTGGGGATTGGGGAACCCGACTTTGTGACGCCATGGCACATTCGGGAAGCGGCCATTTATTCGCTGGAGCAGGGGCGGACGGGCTACACCTCCAACCTGGGTGCTCCGAAACTCCGCAAGGCGATCGCCCGTTATGTGGCAACGCACTTCGGCGTGTCGTATGACCCGGCCAATGAAGTGATTGTAACGGTTGGGGTTTCGGAGGCGATCGACATTGCCATCCGGGCGATCCTCAACCCGGGCGATGAGGTTTTGTATCACGAGCCGTGTTACGTGTCCTACAATCCTTCAATTGTTCTGGCGCATGGAAAACCGGTGCGGATTTCCACGTCGGCGGAGAATGGTTTCGCGCTGAAAGCTGCCGATGTCCGGCGTGCGATCACGCCCCGAACGCGGGCGCTGATGCTCAATTTCCCGACCAATCCAACCGGGGCGGTTCTGCCGCGTTCGGATCAGGAGGAGATTGCGGAGGTCTGCATCGAGCATGATCTGGTGGTGTTGACCGATGAGATTTATTCGGAGCTGACCTACGAGGGGCAGCATGAAACCATCGCGAGCCTGCCGGGGATGCGGGAGCGGACGATTTTCCTGCACGGGTTCAGCAAGGCGTTCGCCATGACGGGCTGGCGGATTGGTTACGCTTGTGCGCCGGCGGGATTGACCGAGGCAATGATGCGGATTCACCAGTATTCGATGCTCTGCGCCTCGATCATGTCCCAGGAGGCCGCGCTGGAAGCGTTGGAACACGGGCGGGAACCCATGCTGGCGATGCGTGAGCAGTACCTGCGGCGGCGGAACTTTCTGACGCATCAGTTTCACGAGATGGGCCTGTCGTGCGCGGTGCCGAAGGGAGCCTTTTACCTGTTTCCGTCCATTGCTCCGACCGGGTTGACCAGTCGGGAGTTTGCGTTGCGGTTGTTGGAGGAGGAGAAAGTTGCCGTGGTGCCGGGGGATGCGTTTGGGCCGGGGGGTGAAGGGTTTGTTCGATGCAGTTATGCGACCGGCATGGATCAAATCGAGACTGCGGCCGCCCGAATTCGGGCGTTTGTCGGTCGGTTGCGGGTACCCGCCACGGTCTGATGAACCGATGTGACGTGGCGGTGATCGGGAGCGGCCACAACGGGCTGGTCTGCGCGGCTTATCTGGCGAAAGCAGGCCAGAAGGTGGCTGTTCTTGAGCGGCGGGAGACGATAGGCGGGGCGGTTTGCACGCAGGAGGATTTGATTCCGGGTTACCGGATGGATACGGGGTCCTCGGTCCATATCATGATTCATCTGACTCCGGTGCTGCGGGAGTTGGAATTGTGCGAGAGGTTTGGGCTGGAATATCTGGAGATGGATCCGTGGGCGCACTACCCGGTGCCCGGCACTGACCAGGGCATTACCTTTTACCGCTCCGTGGAGCGGACTTGCGAAAGTATCGCGGCATTTTCCAAGCGCGACGCAGAGGCTTACGGTCGGTTTGTGGAGGAATGGGGTGAACTGAACGAGGGAGTGTTTGAGACGTTTCTGGGCCCGCCGCATCCGGGGCGGATTTTTTGGACGATGTTCAAGAGGAACCTGTTTGGCGGGGCGCGGATTCGGAAGCTGTGGGCCTCGCTGGATACGACGCGGCGGCTGATGGCGCCCTATGGGCAGGTCATCGGGGAGCTGTTTGAAAACGAGCATTTGAAGACGGCACTGCTGTGGCTTTCGGCGCAGTCGGGGCCGGGGCCGAACGAAATTGCTTCCGGGGATATGTTTGGCTGGAACGCGATGATTCATCGGTCAGGGGCGAAGCGTGCCAAGGGCGGCTCAGGTGCGCTGACCCAGGCGTTGGCCCGGTGTGTGAAGGCGCACGGCGGAGAGGTCTATCCGTCCCATCCGGTGACGGCTTTGCGGCAGGTGCCGGGGGGCTGGGAGGTTAAGACGGCGGAGGGCACCTGGCAGGCCCGGCAGGTGGTGGGGGCGTGTCACATCCAGACCTTGTTCGGTCAGCTTTTGGAAAATCCGCCGGAGGAATTGGCCGCCCGGGTGAAACGACTGCGGGTGGGAAACGGCTTTGGAATGATCGTGCGGCATGCGGTTGAGGAACTGCCGATTTATGGTCCGGAGGTTGGCGATGGAAAAGCGCGGCCCTATCACAGTTCGATGCAACTGCTCTGTCCGTCGGCCGCTTATCTGGACAGTTCGTTTCGGGACTTTTCCGCCGGGCTGCCGCCGCGGGAACCGTCGGTGGTGGCGATGACCTTTTCCGCGCTGGATCCGACCCTGGCACCGCCGGGCAAGCACGTCTTGTTCACCTGGGGCCAATATCATCCGTACCAATTGTCCAACGGAGAAAACTGGGATGACATTGCGGAACGGGAGGCGGACAAGCTCTATGATTTGGTCTGTCGTTACGCGCCGAACATGAAGGGGAAGATGATCGACCGGTTCATTCAAACGCCGTTGGAAATTGAGCGTCGGCATGGGTTACTACGGGCCAATGTGATGCATTTGGAGATGAGCCTTGATCAGATGTTTTTCTTCCGGCCCTTGCCGGAGTTGGCGGGTTACACGACGCCGTTGCCGGGTCTATTTTTGACCGGGTCGAGCACGCATCCGGGCGGCGGGGTCTTTGGGGCGAGCGGTTACAACACGGCCCGGGTGTTGCTTAGCGGGAAGGGTTGATGTGCCCGAGGGAGGGCTGATGCGTTGGGCACCACCCGCGGAACGATCCTGAAACATATAACTAAAAAGACACATAAATTAAAGACCGCCTACGCTGGTACGTACCGATTAGTGCGGTCCTGTTAAGTAAATGGTGGGGGGGAAGTTTTGCATGACGGCCCGGCGTGGTTCGGGCAGGGTCTTTCATCTGTGATGACGCAACGTTCTCAGTGGCGCCCGCTTCTGCTTGCCCTCCGCCTGGTCGCAACGGCCGGGTTGATGGGGTGGATTTTGTGGCAGTTGGACTGGCCGCTGATTGGCGACAAGCTGGCGGGAGCGGCGTGGGGTTGGGCAGGTTTGGCCTTTGTGGCGTATGGGGTGACGACGGCACTGGCGATTGGGCGGTGGCAGTTGTTGCTGCGGGCGTGTCACACGGGGATTCGGGTATTGCGGACGGCGCAGTTGACGATGATTGGGCTTTTTTGCAGTGCGTTTTTGCCGGGGATTGTGGGTGGGGATGTGGTGAAGGCGGTGTATGCGAGCCGGGAGTTGCCGACGGTGAAGCCGGCGGTGGTGGTGTCGATCATGATGGAGCGGCTGCTGGGGTTTATCGCGATGTTTGTGACATCGACGGCACTGATCTGTATGCGGTGGGGGCCGTTGACGAGTGAGCCGGCGACACGGATTGCGGTGTATGGGTATTTCGGGTTTTTTGCCCTGGTATTTGTGGGGTTGGCACTGGTGACTTGGTTCCGGGTGGAGCGGTGGCTGCCGGCGTTTAAGAATCCGCGATTGAAGGAGGCGTATCGGGAGGCAGGGGAGAGTTATCGTTTGTTCATCCGGCACCCGGTTTGTTTCTGGGGCGGTCTGGTGATTTCGTGCGCGGCGCATTTTGCGTTGATGGCGGTTTTCTTTTTCGTGGCGGAAGCGTTGCGGATGAATCTGGATTTCTGGGATTTGGCGGCGGTGCTGCCGTTGGTGGGGTTGGTGACGCTGCTACCGGTGACGATTAATGGGTTTGGACTGCGGGAGGTGGCGTTTTCCCATTTTTTGATTTTTGCAGGGATGACGACGGAGGCGTCGGTGACG
>CALFVM010000333.1 GCA_937928665.1 uncultured Candidatus Methylacidiphilales bacterium | reverse complement strand
GGGCGGAACGAGGAGGTTCCGCCGTTGGTGGAGGGGGTATCGGCGGACTGGCCGGGGGGGCATTTGGGGGCGGTGGTGGGGCCGTCAGGATGTGGAAAAAGTACGCTGTTGCGGGCGATTGCGGGGCTGATGCCGCAGGCGGGGGGAAAGATTTACTGGAAAGGGCGGGATGTGGAGGAGGAGGATTTGCAGCCGAGTGAGCTGGGTTATGTGCCGCAGTTCAGTATTGCGCATGAGCGGTTGACGATTGCGGAGAGTGTGGAGGCGGCGAGCCGGTTGCGGGTGGCGGGGTTGAGCCAGGCGGAGCGGGAGGGGTTGGTGAAGCGGGTGCTGGAGGAGGTGGAGTTGGGGCGGATTGCGGACCGGGCGACACGGGTGTTGTCGGGCGGGCAAAAGCGGCGTTTGGCGCTGGCACTGGAGCTGGTGAGTGATCCGGCGCTGATGTTGTGCGATGAGGTGACGAGCGGGCTGGATCCGCTGGCGGAGGCGGAGATTGTGGGGTTGCTGCACCGGTTGGCCGTGGAGCACGACCGGTTGATTCTGCTGGTGACGCACAGTTTGAAACACTTGGGGGCGTTTGGTTCGGTGACGGTGCTGGGGGCGGGACGGATGCTGTTCCAGGGGCCGGGGGATGAGATGTTAGGGTGGTTTGAGGTGGAGGAGGCGGATGAGGTGTTTGGGCGGCTGACGCCGGATGCGTTGGCAGGCTGGGCAGAGCATTGGGCGGCGGCGGGGGTCGGGGCGTGAACCGGAAGGGGGACCGGAAGTTGCCGGGGGCGGCAACGCAGGCGTGGGTGCTGTGGCGGCAACGGTGGACGCTGTTTTTTCGGGAGATGCAGCAGGTGTGGTTGCAGGTGTCGCTGCTGTTTATTTTCCCGTGTCTGGTGGTTTTGTTCGCGTTTGAAGGGTTACCGCAGATTTCAAATCTGAGCATGGAGACGGGGGATGATATTGTGCGGGAGTTGCGGGAGAGGTTGGAGTTTTTCGCGGAGACGACGCGGGTGGGCGGGCTGGTGTCGGGGTTGATTATGTTCCAGGTGATTTTGCTGACGTTGATGGGATCGAATAATTCGGCCCGGGAGGTGGTGGCGGAGCGGACGATTTTTGAGAAGGAGAAGTTGGCGGGGTTGCGGGCGGGGAGTTATCTGGTGTCGAAGTTGGGTTTTCTCGGGGTTCTGGTGGCGGCGCAGTCGGTGTGGATGACGGTGTTTGTGAAGATGGTGTGCGGGTTTCCCGGGGATTTAGGAGCGCAGATGATGTTCCTGTTTTTGGCGAATGCGGCGATGACGTCGATTTGCCTGGCGGTGTCGAGCTGGAGTCGGACGACGGAGCAGGCTTCGCTGGTTTCGATTTACCTGGTCGGGTTTCAGTTGCCGCTGTCGGGGGCGATTTTGGCGTTGCCTGAGCCGTTGGGGGCGCTGGTGCGGCCGTTTATCGCGGCGTATTGGAGCTGGTCGGGATTGCTGGGGACGTTGCGGGACACCCGGTTTTATGATGCGGCAGCGCAGGTGACGGCGACACCTATCGCCGACCCGCAACTTTGTCTCTGGGTGCTGGTTACTCAAACGATCGCGGGGATTCTCCTGGCGTGGTTTGGGTTATCGCGTTCGCGGTGGGAGCCGTGAGCCGCGAGCCTGGGTTTGACCTTGGGCCGCTGGCCGGGGCATGATAGAAGACAGGTCTATGGGGAGACGCGCACAATCTCAGGTTCATGCGGGCTGGCTGGTGGCGGCATTTGTAGGGATCGCGGCGTTGTTGGTGGGTGGCTTTTTCTGGATGCGGGGCGGAGGGGACCCGTTCCGTACGGATCAAGATCTCGATCCGGCCACGTATTTGGAATATGCACTCAGCCTGCGGGGGAACACTTACAAGTTCGAGGGAATTGTGCATAACAGTCTGGCTTGGGATCCGGTCCGGGGTCGGCTGATTTCGGTGGAGGTCACTGGGCCGAAAGGGCCGGAGCTTTTGCCGGTGCTGGTGCCGTCGAATCTGGATGCGGTCAATCTGCAAAAAGGACAGCGATTTTGGTTTCGGGTGAAAATTGTCGAGAATGGGGTTATTTTTGTGGAGGACTTGAGAAAATCATGAAAACGATTTCCACGCTTTGGGCTTTTCTGTTCGCAGTCACAATCCCGCAGGGCTGGGCTCAATCCCCCGAATCGGTTGGAGGCGGACCAAGTCCCGCCCCGGCGGCGAGCCCGGCACCGGGGAATTCGGGCGGAGGGGGCAGCGCACCCGCGCAAGGGCCTGGCCTTCTGGGGAAGGATTTGCCATTCATGGATCCAGCCTCGGGCGTGGCGATGTGGGATGGCAAGGCGTGGAACGTGAATAATAACCGTTTTTTCCGGGCGCGGTTGGAGAAGTATTTGAACGCTCCGGAGAGCGATGCCAACGAGCAAAAGTATTGGGAACTGCTGGACCGGATTTACGGGATGCTTGATCCGCGGGAGGCACGGGGCCGGAACGTGGATTTAGCCTGGAGCCTGCTGCGGGATGCGTCCCGGTATGAGATTGATGCGGGGATCAGCGATCGGATTGCGGACGCGGTTTACGGGGTGTGGGCGGCGAAGGGTGAGCAGCAACGTTTGGATCGGGCGAACGAAAAATTGAGGAGGGAAGTGGAGATTCAGCAATGGAACGCGGAAATGCATTACCGCGACCCGAGCCTGAAGATGAATCTGCCCCGCGACTCGGCCCAGGCGGCGAATGTGCAGAGGGAGCGGGACGAGCAGCGAGCGATGCGGGTGGCCCCGTTCATGGAGCGGGTCGCGGAAGGGAAGGCAACCATTGCGACCAACGCAGCGCGGAAGAGCCTGACGGAGGCCTCGGCCAAGCTTAATTTTCAGGCGTTGAGCCTGCAG
>CALFVM010000332.1 GCA_937928665.1 uncultured Candidatus Methylacidiphilales bacterium | reverse complement strand
AGCGGTCTCCAAAACCGTCGGTTGGGGGTTCGAGTCCCTCCTGCCCTGCGGAGATCGGGATCAACACAGAAACATGATTGCTGGAAGCTGGCTTTGGACCATTTTGACCTACGGCACCCTCGCCGTTGTTTTGGTGGTCGTGCTCGCCTTTCGCGCCCGCATCGTCACTTTTGGCGAACAGGTTGCGGCGGAGCTCAAGAAATGTTCGTGGCCCTGGGATTTGGAGCAAACCGGATTTCGGCGGTTCAAAACGTTGATCGACTCCACCGTGGTGGTCTCGATTGTCACCCTCCTGCTTGCTGCCTACACCACCATTTTCGATTTCCTGATCAATAAATTGGTCGGGTTGCTTGTGAAATTTTAATCCATGACCGACGAACTCATCCAGCCTTCTTCAGAGGCACCGACCGCAACCTGTGGACAGTGGTTCACCCTCCAGGTCCTCTCCGGCCAGGAAAACAACGTCAAAAAGAGCATGGAGAACCGGATCAAGACCGAGGAAATGGGCGAGTTGATTCACGAAATTGTCATCCCGACCGAACGCGTTTCTGAAATCAAGCGGGGCAAAAAAATTGAGACCGAGCGGAAGCTCTACCCCGGTTATGTCTTTGTCAACATGCTCCTCTATGACGAGGAAAAGAAGCTCATCGATCGGAGCTGGTATTTTGTTAAGGAAACCCCCGGTGTCATTAACTTTGCCGGGGGTGATCGTCCGCTGCCCATGCGACCCCAGGAGGTCGAAGGGATGCTCGCGCAGCTTCGCGATCGGGACGAAAGTGTTACTCCTAAAATCTCTTTTCAAGTGGGCGACAAGGTCCGTGTGGGCGAGGGGCCCTTTCAGAGCCAGGAAGGCGTTGTCGAAGACGTCGATCCGGAAAAGGGGCGTATTCGCGTTTCCGTCAGCATTTTCGGCCGCTCGGCCCCGGTCGAATTGGAGTATTGGCAGGTCGAACGAGTTTAAACGTCAACCCCGGCCCGCTGAGCGGGACTGGATTCAGGAAAGATCATGGCAAAAGAAGTTACAGGAATTATTCGGCTGCAAATCCCAGCCGGTCAGGCCAACCCCGCACCGCCCGTCGGCCCCGCCCTCGGTCAACAGGGGGTCAACATCATGGCGTTTTGCAAAGAGTTCAATGCCCGCACCCAAAAGGATGCCGGCAATGTCCTCCCAGTCGTGATTACGGTTTATAAAGATAAAAGCTTCACGTTCATCACCAAATCGCCGCCGGCGGCGGACCTTTTGAAAAAAGCAGCGGGAATTGCTTCCGGATCCAAGGAGCCGAATAAGACCAAGGTCGGCAAGGTCACCCGCAAACAGGTCATGGACATCGTCAAAACCAAACGGGCTGACCTCAACGCCAAATCCGATGAGGCCGCCTTCCGTGTCATTGCGGGCACAGCCCGGCAGGCGGGAATTGAAATTGCGGACTAGGCCTCCGGGCCTCGTCCATTCCCTGAACCGTGGCCGGTCCGGGGCGTAGGAGAGGAAACTCGATTGAACTACATGGCCCGTTCCAACGGGCAGAAAGAATCCATGGCAGCTAAAAGCAGCAAGCGGTATCAAGCCGCTGAAAAACTTCGGGACCCGCGCCAGCGGTATTCCCTCGAGGAAGCCGTTCGGCTTCTCAAACAAATGCCGGTTGGCAAATCGGATCCAACCGTTGATCTCGCCTTCAACCTCGGGGTCGACCCGCGTCAAAGCGACCAGATGGTCCGGGGCACCGTCGCCTTGCCCAATGGATCTGGAAAAAAAGTCCGCGTTCTGGTTTTCGCCAAGGGCCAGGCGGCCGACGCGGCCCGGGAGGCGGGAGCCGATTATGTGGGCTTTGAAGATTTGATTAAAAAAGTCACTGACGGCTTTCAGGATTTTGACGTGGCCGTGGCCACGCCCGAGGCCATGCAGGAAGTCCGCAAGCTCGGCAAAGTGCTGGGTCCCCGCGGACTCATGCCCAATCCGAAGACAGGAACGGTCACTGATGACACCGCGACTGCCGTCAAAGCCTGCAAGGCCGGCCGGGTGGAGTTCAAAGTGGATAAGGCCTCGAATCTTCATGTGGTTTGTGGCAAGCTTTCATTTTCCGAGGAGCAACTCCGTCAAAACGCCGCCGCAGTCATTGATGCGGTCACGCGTAGCAAGCCAGCCAGTTCCAAGGGCACCTACATGAAAAACTGCGTCATCTCGGCCACATTCAGCCCCGGTATCCGTTTGGATCTCGGAAAAATCTCCAAGAACTGAGGAACCCCATCCATGAGACCCGAAAAATCCGGCGTCGTTGCCGAAATTCAGCAGAAAGTCCAGAAATCCCCTTACGTCCTGGTCGTCGATTTCACGGGGATGAACATCGAAGAGTTCGCCGAGCTGCGCAAGCGGCTCGACACAGCCGGTGCCACCTTGCACGTGGTCAAAAACACCTTCCTGCGCAAAGCACTGAAGGGCGAATCTCTTCCTGAGCTGGAAGACCATCTCAAAGGCCAATCGGCCATGGTTTACGGTGCCTCAGATGTAGCCGCCGCCGCCAAGGTTCTCAAAACCTTCGCCGCTGAATTTGAGCGGCCCAAAGTCAAGGTGGGAATCCTCGACCGGGCGGTTTTGGATCAGCCCAGCATTTACGCCCTGGCGGATCTTCCTGCCCGGGAGGTGCTGCTCGCTCAGCTCCTCGGCCTCATTTCGCAACCGGCCAGCACGTTGGCCCGCCTCATCAACACCCCAGCCGCGCAGTTGGCCCAGGTGCTCAAGGCGAAATCGGAAAAAGGAGACTAAATTTAAACTCTTTCGGAGCGCGGCTCCGGAAAACCAAAAGGCAAAACAGGTTCGTTCTAGCCCGGGAGCCTTCCCGGGATAATTCGGCGGCGGGTGCTGTCGGCTAGTCCGGACCGCAAAAAGGAAACCGGAGGGTTTTGTTCCACCCGGTAAAAACAAACTATGGCAGTTGATCTGGATAGCGTCGTAACGCAATTGAGCGGCCTCACCGTTTTGGAAGCGGCCGAACTCGTCAAAAAACTCGAGGAAAAATGGGGCGTCAGTGCCGCTGCGCCTGTCGCCGTGGCTGCCGCTCCTGCTGCAGGTGGTGCCGCCGCCGCACCCGTTGAAGAAAAGACCTCGTTCACCGTCGTCCTCAAGGACGTGGGCGCGAACAAAATCGGCGTCATCAAGGAAGTCCGGGCGGCTGTGGCCGGTCTTGGCTTGGCCGAAGCCAAGGCCCTGGTCGAAAGTGCCCCCAAGGAAATCAAAGAGAACGCCACCAAAGAAGAGGCCGAAGAGATCAAGAAGAAGCTCGAAGCCGCCGGTGCGAAGGTCGAGATCAAATAAGACCCCGCCTGTTTTCCGCTGCCGGGGGCGCCTCGTGCGCCCCCTGGTGGCTACCCGCTGCGGGTTGAATGCAGACCATTTTTAAACCTACCGAACCCAGACCCCACACCCGAAACGACGCGCACGCGAACCTACAGCTATGGCCAAAGAAACCACCGGTGAACGAATTAATTTTGGCAACCTCCGGGAATCGATCAACATCCCCAACCTGATCGAAGTCCAGCTCCGCTCTTACGAGGCTTTCCTTCAGCTGAATGTTCCCGCCAAACAACGGATCAATGAAGGGCTCCAGGCCGTTTTTTCGGAGGTGTTCCCCATCGAAAGTTACGACGAAAAGATCAAGCTCGACTTTGTTGAATATGAAATCGGGGATCCCAAGATGAACCCCGTCGAATGTTTGATTGAGGGGCAGACTTACGCCGCGCCTCTTTACGTGACCTTCAAGCTCAAAAACGAGTCCAACACCCTCCAGGAACGGGTGTTCATGGGAGACCTGCCGCTTATGACCCCCCAGGGCACCTTCATCATCAACGGAGCCGAGCGGGTCGTGGTCAGTCAGCTTCACCGTTCTCCCGGCATCTGTTTTGAGTCCTCCATCCATGCCAATGGAAAAACCCTCTACTCGTTTCGGATCATTCCCGACCGGGGCTCGTGGCTTGAGGTTTCCTATGACACCAGCGATCTGCTTTATGTCCACCTCGACCGCCGCAAACGGCGCCGGAAGTTCCTGATCACCACCTTCCTTCGCGCCCTCGGCTACAGCTCCGATGAGGAGATCCTCAATCTTTTCTACGCGATTGACGAGATGGAACTCCTGCCGGACATGGACGAGGAGGAACTCAGCACCAAGGTTCCTGTGGCTGATCTTCGGGACGTGGCCAACCAGGACCTCGTCGTCGCCCGCGCTTTTGAACCCCTGACCAAATCGGTGGTTCGCCAGCTTCTTGATCTCGGCGTCAAATCCATTCGGATTGTCGATATCAAGAACGATGATACCATCGTCCGTTGTCTTAAGAAGGATTCCACCCGCGACACTGAAGAGGCTCTGAAAGACATTTACAAGCGGCTGCGTCCGGGTGATCCGCCGACTGTCACCAACGCCAAAGCACTTCTCAAACGGCTGTTTTTTGATCCCAAACGTTACGACATCGGTCGGGTGGGTCGCTACAAGATCAATCAAAAACTGAGTATCAACATCGATATCGACACCCGAATCCTCTGCAACGAGGACATTGTCGCGGCCACCAGCTACGTGATCAACCTCCGGCATGGAGAGGGCACCACCGATGACATCGACCACCTCGGTTCTCGCCGCATTCGGGCCGTCGGGGAACTCCTTGCCAACCAGTGTCGCACCGGGCTGGCCAGGACCGAGCGTCTGGTGAAGGAACGGATGACCTTGTTTGACGTCAACACAGAAGGGATGACTCCGCAGAAACTCATCAATCCGAAAGCACTCTCTGCAGTCATTCGTGACTTTTTTGGCCGGAGCCAGCTTTCCCAGTTGATGGATCAGATCAATCCCCTCTCGGAACTGACCCACAAACGTCGTCTTTCGGCTCTCGGGCCGGGGGGGTTGAGCCGCGATCGCGCCGGGTTCGAAGTCCGGGATGTGCATCCCTCCCACTACGGTCGTATCTGCCCGATTGAGACGCCGGAAGGGCCGAACATTGGGCTCATTTCTTCCATGTCGACCTTTGCCCGGATCAACGAGTTCGGCTTTTTGGAAACCCCCTACGTTAAAGTCGAAGACGGCAAAGTCACCTCCCAGGTCGATTACCTCACGGCTGATCAGGAAGAAAACTTCATCGTGGCCCAGGCCAACGCCGAAGTGGATGCGTCCGGCAAGTTCACGGCGGCCAAAGTTTCCGTCCGCTACCGGGGCGAGTTTATTGAAGTGGAGCCTTCCAAAGTCCACTACATGGATGTGTCGCCCAAGCAGTTGGTATCGGTTGCCGCCAGCCTTATTCCGTTCCTGGAACACGATGATGCCAACCGGGCCTTGATGGGATCCAACATGCAACGCCAGGGCGTGCCTTTGATCCGCACGGAAGCTCCCCTCGTCGGGACCGGCATGGAGGGGAAGGTGGCCCGGGATTCCTGCGCGGTCGTCACGGCAGATGGCCCCGGCAAAGTGGCTTCCGTAACCGCCAGCCAGATTATCATCACTCCGGACGGCGAACTGCCGAATGTCAAAAAGCTCAAGCACGATCCCGAGAACGAGATCTACGTCTATCCTCTGCGCAAGTTCATGCGTTCCAACAACGGCACCTGCGTGAACCAGAAAGCTCTGGTCCGACGCGGCCAGAAAGTGGTCAAAGGCGAGGTCATCGCCGACGGACCCTGCACCGACAACGGGGAACTCGCCCTCGGGCGCAACGTCCTCGTCGCTTTCATGCCTTGGAACGGGTATAATTTCGAGGACGCGATTCTCATCTCGGAAAAGATCGTCAAAGAGGACATCTACACCTCGATCCACATTGAAGAGTTCGAGATCTCGGCCCGTGACACCAAGCTGGGGCCGGAAGAAATCACCCGGGATATCCCGAACGTGGGCGATGAGGCACTCAAAAACCTCGGGACGGATGGCGTTGTCCGGATCGGTGCCGAGGTCAAGCCGGGCGATATTCTCGTCGGTAAAATCACGCCCAAGAGCGAAACCGAACTGGCGCCGGAAGAACGTCTTCTCCGCGCCATTTTCGGGGAAAAAGCCGCTGACGTGAAGGACTCTTCCCTGATTGTTCCGTCCGGATCGGGCGGGATTGTCATGGACGTGAAAGTCACCGCCGGCAATGCCAAGGTTCAGCAGCAGAAGCTCAGTCCGACTGAGGCCAAGAAAATGGCCAAACAGATTGAAGACCGCTGTAACGCCCGCAAGGCCGACCTGACCGAGGAACTCACCCAGGCTCTGTCGAATATTCTGCTGAACGAGAAAATCCCCCTCGACGTGGTCAACGCAGAGACCGGTGAAATCATCATCCCGGCCAACCGCAAAATCACCAAAACGCTTTTGCGCAAGATGGCGGCCGTTTACGACCACATTGAAATTGATCCAAGCCCTATCCGGATCAAGATCCGCGAAATTATCAGCACCTTTGAGGCCAAGTTCCAGCAACTGGAAAATGAGCGCGAGGCCGAAATGGATCGGGTCGAGGCAGGAGACGATGTGGATCCCGGCATCATCAAACAGGTCAAAGTCTTTGTTGCCTCTAAACGGAAGCTGTCCGTCGGGGATAAAATGGCCGGTCGGCACGGAAACAAAGGGGTTGTGGCCAAGATCGTGGCGGAAGAAGACATGCCCTTCCTCCCCGACGGCACCCCGGTCGAGATCGTACTCAATCCTCTCGGGGTTCCGTCCCGCATGAACGTGGGTCAGGTGTTGGAAACGCACTTGGGCATTGCGGCCAAGGTTCTTGGGTTCAAAGTCGCCACTCCGGTCTTCGATGGAATCGCCGAAACCAAGATTCGGGAGTTCCTCCGCCAGGCCCACGACCAGACACCGGATTTCCATGTCGGCGAAGACGGCAAAGCCGTGCTCTTCGATGGACGGACCGGCGAACGGTTTGATCAGCGCGTCGTGGTCGGACAAATCTACATGCTTAAGCTCGGCCACCTCGTCGCGGACAAAATCCACGCCCGCGCTGTTGGACCTTACAGCCTCGTCACGCAGCAACCGCTTGGAGGCAAAGCCCAATACGGTGGCCAGCGCTACGGGGAAATGGAAGTCTGGGCCATGGAAGCCTATGGTGCTGCCTACACCCTCCAGGAAATGCTCACGGTCAAGTCCGACGATGTCGCCGGACGCACCCGAATCTACGAGAGCATCGTCAAGGGCGATAACTCGCTGGAAGCCGGCACGCCGGAGTCGTTCAACGTTTTGATTAAAGAAATGCAGAGCCTCTGCCTTGATGTTAAAGTCGGGGAACGGAGTAAACGCCGTTTTGAGGAGCGTCCCAAACCCTTCTCACCTCTTGGCGAGGCCGCCTGAACCCCTAACCGAATCCCATCGACCCAATAGCTATGAGTAAAATGACCCAGTCCGCTCGCGAAATCCTCGGTTTGGAAAAATCCGTCGGCTTCGACCAAGTCGGCATCTCCGTGGCCGCTCCTGAAACCATCCTCAACTGGAGCCGGGGCGAAGTGAAGAACCCCGAAACGATCAACTACCGAACCTTCAAACCGGAAAAAGGAGGTCTCTTTTGCGAACGAATTTTCGGACCGACGAAGGACTACGAGTGCGCTTGCGGTAAATACAAGCGGATCAAATTCAAAGGGGTCATTTGCGACCGTTGCGGCGTGGAGGTCACCCTGGCCCGCGTCCGACGTGAGCGAATGGGCCACATTGAACTCGCCGTGCCCGTTTCCCACATTTGGTTTTACAAGTGCATGCCCAGCCGGATTGGGCTGATGATGGACATGACGGCCCGCGATTTGGAGCGGGTGATTTACTACGAGGATTACATCGTCATTGATCCCGGCAACACCCCGCTGGAGCCCAAGCAGCTCCTGTCTGAATCTGAATTCCGCGAGGCTCAGGACCAGTACGGCGACGGATCGTTTCTGGCCAAAATGGGTGCGGAAGCCATTCGCGACATTCTTAAGCGGATTGACTTGGATGCCATGGCTCAGGAACTCGAAGTCCAGATGGGCACGACCAAAAGCAAGCAGAACAAGAAGAAATTAGCCAAGCGCCTCAAGCTCGCCCAGGGCTTCCTCAACTCCCGTTCACGGCCGGAGTGGATGATTCTGGAGGCACTCCCCGTCATCCCGCCGGACCTGCGCCCGCTGGTCCCGCTCGAAGGCGGCCGTTTCGCCACCTCCGATCTGAACGATCTCTACCGTCGTGTCATCAACCGGAACAACCGGCTCAAGACCTTGCTCCAGCTCAAGACTCCCGAGGTCATTATCCGCAACGAAAAACGGATGCTCCAGGAAGCCGTTGACGCCCTCATGGACAACGGTCGGCATGGCCGCCCGGTCACCGGTGCCGCCAATCGTCCGCTCAAATCCCTCTCCGATATGCTCAAAGGCAAGAGCGGCCGGTTCCGGATGAATCTGCTGGGCAAGCGCGTCGATTATTCCGGCCGCTCGGTCATTGTCATTGGCCCGGACCTTAAACTGCATCAGTGCGGTCTGCCGAAGAAAATGGCACTCGTGCTGTTCGAGCCTTTCATCATTCGTCGCCTCAAGGAAATGGGTTACGTCCACACCGTTCGCAGCGCTAAGAAAATGATCGAACGCCGCGAACCGATTGTCTGGGACATCCTGGACGAGGTCACCCGCGGCCATCCGGTGCTGCTCAATCGCGCCCCGACCCTTCACCGCCTGTCGGTTCAGGCCTTCGAGCCTGTCCTGATTGAAGGAGAGGCAATCCGGGTTCACCCGTTGGTGTGCACGGCTTATAACGCTGACTTTGACGGGGACCAGATGGCCGTCCACGTGCCTCTCTCCGTGGAGGCCCAGCTTGAAGCCCGCATTCTCATGCTGGCACCGAACAACATTTTTGGCCCCTCCAATGGCAAACCGATTACCACGCCCAGCCAAGACATCACTCTCGGCTGCTACTACCTGACCGCGCGGAGCCAGCAATCGAAGTTCCCCACCGCTGAGTCCAAAACCAAGAAGCGCCTGCCCATGTTTGCCTCGGCGGACGAGGTTCATTACGCGGTCGATGACGGTGCTCTCGGACTGCACGACCCGATCATCTTCCGGAATCCCGATCACGGACGGGACACCGTTTACGGGGATAAAACCTCGAGAA
>CALFVM010000331.1 GCA_937928665.1 uncultured Candidatus Methylacidiphilales bacterium | reverse complement strand
CCGGCTCGGTCGGCAAGACCAGTTCGAAGGAAGCGCTGCGCCTTGCATTGTCGCGCAGCGGCGAGACGCATGCCTCGGCAGCTTCCTACAACAACCACTGGGGCGTGCCGCTGACTCTGGCACGCATGCCAGCGGACGCGGAGTTCGCGGTGATTGAAATCGGTATGAACCATCCCGGTGAAATCGCCGCCCTCTGCGACATCGCCGTCCCCGATCACGGCGTCGTCGCCAACGTCGGCTGGGCCCATATTGAGTTCTTCCCGGATCAGGAGGGCATCTTTCACGAGAAAGCCTCGCTCGTCCGCCACCTGCGCGGAGGCTGGGCCATCCTCAATGGCGACGATTCCCGCCTCCGCACCCTGGCGGGCACCCTGGATGCCGAGACGGTCTATGCTGGAACCGCCCCGGACAACTTCGTGCAAATCAAAGATCCGCGCTGGATGGGCGACCGGATGGTCTTCTCCGCCCGGGCCGGTTCCGCGGCCGAGCCCATGGAACTCCCCGTCCCCGGCCTCCACATGGTCCGGAACGCCGGCCTGGCCATAGCCCTCGGGCTTAAAGCCGGACTGCCCCTGACCGAAATCCGCGCAGGCCTCGCCGCCGCGCAACTTCCCAAGAGCCGTGTCGCCCTCCGTCGCCTCGGCTCCGGCTGGCTCCTCGACGATGCCTACAACGCCAACCCCGATTCCATGGTCGCTGCCTTTCAGACACTTGCCTTGCTCAACGCCGGCCCCCGCCGCTTCGCCCTCCTTGGTGCCATGGGCGAGCTTGGTGCCTGGTCCGACCGGCTCCACCGCTGGACCGGCGAACGCGCTGCCGAGGCCGGGATTACCCACCTCTTTGCCGTGGGCGACGCCGCCCAACCGATGGTCGAAGCCGCCGCCGCCCGCGGCCTCGACGCCCGGTGGTTTCCCTCCAAAGCCGAACTCCTCGACGCCTACCGCGCCCTGGCCACCGGGTCCGACGCTGTCCTGGTCAAAGGCTCCCGCGCTCAGGCCATGGAAGAAATCACCGGAGCCCTTACCCAGAGCTGACCGCCATGCTTTACTACCTCAGCGAACTCTCCCACCTCTTCGGCCCGTTCAACGTGTTCCAATACGTCACCTTCCGGGCCATGGGCGCCGCCCTCACCACCCTGCTTCTCTCCCTGTGGATCGGGCCGTTCATGATCCGGATGCTCACCCGGCTCAAACTCGGCCAGCCCATTCGCGGCAAAGAAGAAGTCCATGTCCTGGCCGACCTGCACGGCTCCAAAAAAGGAACCCCCACCATGGGCGGTCTCCTCATCCTCGTCACCCTGACCATTGCCTGCATCCTCTGGGGACGGCCCACCAGCCAACTGCTCTGGGTGACCCTCGCGGCTACGCTCGCTCTCGGTGCCCTCGGCTTTGCCGACGACTTCAAAAAAATCCGGCAGAAAAAATCCGACGGTATCTCCAGTCGCCAGAAACTCCTCTTCCAGGCCATCGTCGCCGGGCTCGTCGGCGCCTTCCTCCTCCTCAACCCAGACACCCGGGAATTGGCCAAATCCTTCGAGATCCCCTACACCCGCTTCACCTTCATCGATCCCACCGGCGGCTGGCTCGCCTGGGGCTTCTTCATCTTCATCATCGTGGGTGCCTCCAACGCCGTCAACCTGACCGACGGCCTCGACGGCCTCGCCAGCGGCTGCACCGTCTCGGTCGCCATGGTGTACGGCCTTTTCGCCTACCTCATGTCCAACGTCGTCGCCGCCGGCCATCTCCGTCTCACCTTCGTCCCGGCCGCCGCCGAACTCGTCATCTTCTGCGCCGCCCTCGCCGGTGCCGCCCTCGGCTTCCTCTGGTACAACTGCCATCCTGCCAAAATGTTCATGGGCGACACCGGCTCCCTCGCCATCGGCGGCGGCATCGGGACCGTTGCCATCTGCCTCAATCAGGAACTCCTCCTCGCCATCGCCGGAGCCGTCTTCGTCATGGAAGCCGGCTCGGTCATCCTCCAGGTCGCCAGCTTCAAGCTCACCGGCAAACGCATCTTTGCCATGTCCCCTCTCCACCACCATTTCGAAATTCGCGGCTGGAGCGAAACCTCGGTCGTCGTCCGCTTCTGGATCCTCTCCGTCGTTTTCGCCGCCATCGCCCTCACCACCCTCAAACTCCGTTGAACCCTCACGTGAATGTCACCGGTAAACAGATCGTCGTTCTGGGCCTCGGAGAAAGCGGGCGCGCTGCCGCCGAACTCCTGCTCGACCGGGGGGCCCATGTCGTGATCCGGGATTCCCAACTCAACGAACGCGTCCAACGCCTCGCCGAAAAACTAGGGGCGCGGGGCGGTCGCGTCGAACTGCAGGAACACTCGTTTACCCCTTGCCGCTTTGACCTCGGCATCCTCAGCCCCGGCATCGATCCGTCCCGCCCCCTCGTCGCCCAGCTCCGTGCCGAGAACGTCCCCCTCCTCGGCGAACTCGAACTCGCCTTCCGCTTTTGTGAATGCCCCGTCATCGCCATCACTGGCACCAACGGCAAAAGCACCACCACCGAACTCGCCGCCGCCCTGCTCACCGCTGGAGGCAAACGGGCCGCCGCCTGCGGCAACCTTGGCCCGCCCTTCTCCGACATCGCCGCCCGTTCTGCCGACCTCGACGTCGCCGCGGTCGAAGTCTCCAGCTTCCAGCTTGAAACCATCCAGACCTTCGCCCCCCGCGTTGCCGTCCATCTCAACCTCACCCCCGACCACCTCGACCGCTATCCCGATATGGCCGCCTACGCCGCGGCCAAACTCCGCATCTTCGAAAACCAGGCTCCCTCCGACTTCGCCATCGTCAACGCCGCCCTCGACCTCCCGCCGCTCACCGCCCGGAAAATCACCTTCAGCGCCTTCGGTCTGCCCGCCGACTACACCTTGGACAACGGCTGGCTCGTCGCCCACGGTCAACCCGTTCTCGAACAAGCCCGCACCCGGCTCGCCGGTCCGCACAACGCTGAAAATCAACTGGCCGCCCTCGCCATCGCCGACCTCTTCAACGTCGATCGTTTCACCGCCATCGAAGCTCTCTGCGCCTACCGTCCCCTCCCCCACCGCTGCGAACTTGTCCGGGAACTCGATGGCGTTCGCTACATCAACGACTCCAAAGGCACCAACATCGACGCCCTCGAAAAAGCCCTCCTCGCCCAAACTCGCCCGGTCATCCTCATCGCCGGCGGCAAAGATAAGGGCATCGATTTCTCACCGCTGAAACCCCTTCTGGCTGAAAAAGTCAGCCACGCCCTGCTCATCGGGGAAATGCAAAGCGAACTTGTCCGCATCTGGGGCCAAACCATTCCCTGCCACCGCGCTCTCGACCTCGAGGATGCCGTCCGCCAGGCCCGCCGACTCGCCCAGCCGGGCACCACCGTCCTCCTCTCCCCCGGCTGTTCCAGTTACGACATGTTCAAAAACTTCGAGCAACGCGGCGATCTCTTCCGGCAGCTCGTCCACGATTTGACCTGAACCCAACACCGAAACCAAAACCCAGAAACCCAAAGAAAGACACCCAACATGAACGAACAAGATCATCCCAAACCCGCCGCCCCCGCCGACTCCGGCGGTCTCGCTGGGTCCAAACTCACGACGGTCTTTGCCATCGTCCTCGCCGCTCACCTCGTCATCATCATCGTCGCCCTCTCCTGGTACTTCCTCAGCGGTCGCACCAGCGACTCCGTCGTCGATCAGGCCACCACTCCCGCCGCCACTCCGTCCGTCGCTGGCTCCAGAGAGCCCCGGCTTGAAACCGACCCCGCCCCCCTCATCTCCAGCGAGGTCCTCGACACCATGAACACCGCCGCCATGCCCGGCAGCACTGATCCGGTCTGGGGAGCCGCGCCCGCGCCCCTGCCCGATGCCGATCCGTTCGCCGACATCGAACCGGCACCGGCCGCGCCTGCGGGTTACACCGTCGCCCCCCTGCCGCCACTGGCACCCAAGCCGCAAACGGTCCCGGCACCCGTGGCCGTCCCGGCTGAAACCGCCGCCGCGCTCGGTCGCAGCGGAGCACCCGCACAGGCACCGGCCACCGCCGCCGCCAAGCCAACCGCTCCCGCGTCGGCCAAAACTACCGGCACCACCACCTACCGTGTGGTGCACGGCGATACCCTGACCCGGATTGCCCAGCGTCACGGCACCACCGTTGCGGAAATCAAACGCCTCAACGGCCTCTCCAGCGACGCCCTCCGGATCAACCAAGTCCTCAACATCGCCGGTCCCAAGGCCGCTCCGGCTCGCACCCCCGCTGCGGCCACCACGGCCCGTGAGTGGACCGGCACCCACACGGTGGCTGCCGGCGAAACCCTCTACCGCATCTCCCGGACCTACCAAACGACGCCGGCCGCCCTCGCCAAAGCCAATAACATCACCGACCCGGCCAAAGTCCGCGTTGGGACCGTTCTCCGCGTGCCCGGTTCCAGCACGGCCAAGGCAGCTCCCAAACCCGCCAAACCGGCACCGTCCCGCGAAGCCCGCGTGACGCCCCCT
>CALFVM010000330.1 GCA_937928665.1 uncultured Candidatus Methylacidiphilales bacterium | reverse complement strand
TCATTTTTTTTGGGGACATTGTCGGGGAAGTCGGGCGGGAAGCCGTCCGCCATGCCGTGCCGCAGCTGGTGGAGAAGTGGGGCCCGGATTTTTTTGTGGCCAACGGGGAGAATGCGGCAGGAGGGAATGGGATCACGCCGCGCTTGGTCATTGATTTGTTTCGGGCGAAAATTGATGTGATCACGCTGGGGGACCATGCGTGGGACCAGAAAGAGTTGCTCGGTTTTTTCGGAGAGGAGCCCCGGCTGCTCCGGCCTTTTAATTTTCCAGCGGGTTGCCCCGGGGCGGGCGCGGTGGTGGTGCAGGGGCACGGGCGGAAGCTGGGGGTGATTTCGGCAATGGGCCGGACGTTTATGCACGGGCCGGTGGACAACCCGTTTCTCGGCATGGCGGCTCAGATTGAGAAAGTCCGGGCCGAAACAAAGTGTATTCTGGTGGATTTCCATGCGGAAACGACTTCGGAGAAGATCGCGTTTGGTCATGCGATGGATGGAAAAGTGTCAGCGGTGATCGGAACGCACACGCACGTCCAAACAGCGGATGACAAGATTCTGGCGGGGGGAACGGCTTATCTGACCGATGCGGGGTTCTGCGGGCCGCATGATTCAGTGATTGGGCGGGACAAGCGGACGATCATCCGACGGTTTGAAACGTTGATGCCGAGCCGGATGCCGATCGCCACGGATGGGGTGCAGGTCGATGGGGTGGTTGTGGATATCGATGAGGGAACGGGGAAAGCCGTGGGAATTGAGCGGTTTCAGCTTCCCGTGCATGTGCCGGTGGAGGGCGGGTTATCGGGGAGCGGGGAAGGATTGAGATGAAGGCTGCGAGTTGACGTAGGGAAGGGGGGATGGGGTGAAGGTTGGCGAGCTGACACGGGCGATCCGGGATTTGTTGGAATCGAATCTGGAGGGGATCGAAGTGGAGGGGGAGGTGTCGAACTTTCACCGGCACGGTTCGGGGCATCTTTATTTCAGCCTGAAGGATGCCTCGGCTCAGATCCGTGCGGTGATGTTTCGGGGCGATGCGATGCGGGTGGGACGGTTGCCGAAGGATGGGGATTTGGTACTGGTGGAGGGAGATGTAACGGTCTATGAGCCCCGGGGCGAGTATCAGGTGCGGGTGCGAAAGTTGCGGCCAAAAGGGAAGGGGTCGCTGCAGGAACAGTTTGAAGCGCTCAAAGCGAAGTTGTTGGCGGAGGGGATTTTCGATCCAGGCCGCAAGAGGCGGCTGCCCGGTTTTGTCCAACGGGTGGCGGTGGTGACGTCGCCCTCCGGGGCGGCGGTGCGCGACTTCATCCAGGTTCTTCGGCGGCGTTGTCCGCGGGTGGGTATTCAGGTCTTCGGCGTGAAGGTGCAGGGGGTTGGCGCGGCGGAAGAGATTGCGGAGGCGCTGCGGACCTTGAACGAGGTGAACGAGGTGGACGTGATTGTGCTGGCGCGTGGTGGGGGAAGTATCGAGGATTTGTGGGCCTTTAATGAGGAGGTGGTGGCGCGGGCGATCGTGGCATCGGCCATTCCGGTGGTTTCCGGTGTGGGTCATGAGGTGGATTTTACGATTGCCGACTTTGCTGCCGATCTCCGGGCTCCCACACCGTCGGCTGCGGCGGAGTTGCTGGGGGAAACAGACGAGATGCTGCGGAGTGGTTTAGCCGAGCTGGCGCGCCGGTTGGAGCGTTTGGCGCGTGAACGGGTCCGGTGGGAACGTGAGCGGTTGGAGGCTTTGGCGAGTAGTGCGGCCTTCCGCGAGCCGGGCCGGATTGTGGAACGTGCCCATCAACGCCTGGATGAACTGGTGGGCCGGCTGGCTGCGGGGTTGACGCGCGGGGGCCGGGCGGCGCGGGAACGGTTTTTGAGGTTGGCTGAGCGTTGGGCAAGGGCGGATCCGCGGGTGTTGTTGGGGCGCAAACGCAGGGAGTTGGAGCGGCAGGAAGAGAGGTTGAGGCTTTTGTCGCCGGAGTCGTCGCTCAAGCGGGGGTTTGCCCTGATTTTTGATGAGGCGGGGTGCCTGGTGCGTTCGGCTGAGTCGGTGGCGGTGGGCGTGAGGCTTCAGGCCCGGCTGGGCAAAGGGAGTGTGTGGAGCCGGGTGGAACAGGTGTCGGCGGAGGGCGAGGAGGAGAAAGCAGGCACCTGACCGGAGAGGCGTGGCACCTGATCTTGACGGAAGGGGACCTTTCCCTATTTTTCCGCGATGGCTCTCGGCGAAAGGCAAGCCCAGCTTAAGACGGTCTCGATGACCCGATCGCAAATCCGGGTAGTGGTCGAGCCCGATCTGGCGGCGAAGGTGGATCAGGCGATTGAACGGACCCGTCAGCTTCAATTGGGACGCCAGAAGCCGGATGGGCACTGGATTGGGGAGCTGTTGGTGGACACCACTCTGGTTTCTGACCTGATGCTCTACATGTATTGGAAGGGGGAGGTTGATTTCGGCAAGCAGGCCAAGTGTGTGAAACACATCCTGGACCGGCAACTGGCCGACGGCGGCTGGAATATCTACCCGGGTGGGCCGAGCGAGATCAACGCCTCGGTGAAATGCTATCTATCGCTGAAGCTGGCCGGGATTTCCGCCGACGATCCGGTCATGCAAAAGGCGCATGCGACCATTCTCCGACTGGGCGGAATCCCGAAATGCAACACGTATTGCAAGCTCTACCTGGCCCTGCTCGGCCTTTTTCCGTGGAAATATCTTCCCATTATTCCGGTCGAGGCAGTTCTTCTCCCGAATTGGCTTTACTTCAACATTTACGAAATGTCGGCGTGGACCCGGGCCATGTTCATTCCGCTGGCCATTATCAATCACTTCAAGCCGACCCGGCTATTGCCGCCGGAGAAACAGATTCATGAACTCTATCCTTACGGGACGGAGCAAATGGATTTCTCACTCCCGCGTGATCGGAAGCTGCTGACTTGGCGCAATTTTTTCCTGTTCTGGGACGCGTTCCTCAAGTTCGTCGATCAGCTTCCCTGGAAGCCGTTCCGGACGCGCGGCCTCAAGGTGGCGGAGGCGTGGATGCTGGAGCGGAACGGCCCGGGATCGGACGGGCTGGGTGCCATTTTTCCTTCGACGCTCAACGTTCTCTTCGCGCTCAAGTCTCTGGGCTATTCGGATGATCATCCGGTGTTCCGGAAAGCGGAGCAGCATTTTTTCGACTTTCAGGTGGACGACCGGGAGAATGATGATTTCCGGATTCAGCCCTGCTTCTCACCGGTTTGGGACACGGCCATCACCACGGTGGCACTGGCGACGTCCGGGGTGCCCCGGGATGATCCACGGTTAAGGAAAGCGGCCGATTGGCTCCTGGATCGGGAGGTGAAGATCAAAGGGGATTGGGCAGTGAAAAACCGTTATCCGACAGCTTCCGGGTGGGCTTTCGAGTATAACAATGAGTATTATCCGGATGCGGATGACACGTTCAAGGTGCTGCTGGCTCTCCGTTTGGTCGATGCCAGCGATCCAAAGAGACAAAAGGAGATCATGGAGCGGGCTTTGCCCTGGGCGATGAGTTTTCAGTGCAAGGACGGGGGATTCGCCGCGTTTGACAAAGACATTACCAAGCAGTGGCTCAATCACGTTCCCTTTGCCGATCACAATGCGATCCTGGATCCCCCGTGCAGCGATATCACAGCCCGGGCTCTTGAGTGCATGGGGAAGATGGGGTTACCCCGAACCCATCCGGTGGCGGTGAAGGCGATTCGCTACCTGCGCCGGACGCAGGAGGAAGACGGGTCGTGGTATGGCCGCTGGGGTGTCAATTACATCTATGGCACCTGGCAATCCCTCCGGGGGTTGTTCTACATCGGCGAGGATATGAACCAGGACTGGATTGTGCGTGGCCGTGACTGGTTGGAATCGTGCCAGAATCCGGATGGAGGTTGGGGTGAAACGGTGGCCAGCTATGACGATCCCCGCTTGAAGGGACAGGGGCACAGCACGCCCTCGCAGACGGCGTGGGCGATGATGGGCCTGCTGGTCTTTGGGGATCCGACACGACCGAGCATTGTCCGTGCGGTGCAATACCTCACAACGACGCAGCAGCCTGATGGGAATTGGCGGGAGGAGTTCATTACTGGGACCGGGTTCCCGAAGGTGTTCTATTTGA
>CALFVM010000329.1 GCA_937928665.1 uncultured Candidatus Methylacidiphilales bacterium | reverse complement strand
GAGGCGGTGCGGGAGAGGGTGACGGGCCGGGTGGTTGACCCGTTGGGCGGCAAGGTGTTGGCCGATGTGTTGGAGGAGTTGGGGGCGGATCACGCCCAGCGGGTGAGTTTGGCGCGGGAGGCACGAGCTTGGACGGAGGAGAATTATTCCGGGGTGAAGAACACCCTGCGATTGGCGGAGGCCATGCGGCATGGTCGTGCTTGCGGGGCGGGTGGGAACGGTTAATTTCCGGGCATGCATATTCCCGACGCGATTTTGTCCACTCCGGTTTGCGCGGCCACTGCGGTGATCAGCATGAGTGCCCTCGGCTGGGCCGCGTCGCGGGTGGCGAGGGAGGATGCTGGTGTTGCGCCGGGCCGGTTTGCCGGGGTGACCGCGCTGATATTTGCGGGCCAGATGTTGAATGTCCCTTTGGCCTTTGGCAGTTCCGGCCATCTGTTTGGAGGGGTTCTGGCTGCGGCTCTGCTGGGGATTCCGTGGGGGATGCTCTCGATCGCCCTGGTCTTGCTTGTTCAGTGCTTGGTTTTTTCGGATGGGGGGCTCGCGGCCCTTGGGGCGAATGTTTTCAACATGGCACTGATCGGGGCGGGTTTTGGGGGCTGGCTGGCGCATGTGCTGCGGCGGAAGGGTTTGCGTTTTCCTTTGGCAACCGGGTTGGCGGCCGTGGTCGCTGTTTTAGTTGCTGCGGTGGTCGCGTCGCTTCAACTGGCATGGAGTGGGGCGGCCAGTCTGGGGGCGGCGTTGGGCGCACTTTTCCTGCCGCATGTGGCGGTGGCAGGGTTTGAGGGTCTGGTAACCGCAGCGGTGGTGCTGGCGGTCGTGCGGGATCACGATGAGGTTCCGACAGGTCAAGGTTTTCGGCCGGTTTGGGTTTTCGGGTTTCCGCTGGCCGCGCTTGGTCTTGCTCTTCTGAGTCCGTTTGCGTCGTCGCTGCCGGATGCCTATGAGCGCGGTTTGGAAATGCTAGGGTCTTTGTCTGAAGATGCTCCTGCATTTGCCGGGGTATTGGCTGACTACGAAATGCCGGGGGTCGGCCCGGCTCTTGCGGTGATTGTGGCGGGTTGGACCGGCACGGCTTTGGTCTGGGTGACCGCCAGATTGTTAGTGGGTGCCTTGATGCGGACGCGGTCGGCTGGTTGACCGTTGTGGAAAAATCCCAGCGGCGTCATCTTCCACTTCGGCTGTGCGAAGGAGGCGGGCGGGTCTTGATCGATGTCCGATTCAACGAGACTCGTCGGGGCGACGACGTCGGGATAAGTCAGGCAGGATGGAGATCAGCAGCAGCGATGAACTCGGTGCGCCACTGGTCCCAGGTTTTGAACACGCGTTTTTGGCTCTCGTTAACCAACCGTGCGTAGGTGTCCCTGTCGTGGATCATCCTGGCAATGCCGTCGGCAATTTCGATCGGCCTGCGCATATCGACGGTCTGGCAACCCCCGGCGGCGGCCAGCTCTGCCATGGCTCCGGCCTGGTGGACCAGACAGGGTCGGCTGTGCCAGAGGCTCTCGAGAATGGGAAGGCCGAACCCTTCCATGAGGGAGGGGAGAACGGTGAAGGCGCAACGTTGGTATTCCTGATGAAGTTCGTCTTCGGCGATATGCCGACGCCAAACGACGGGCAGTCCTTCCGCCCGGGCTCCCTGAATTTCCTGGACGAGCAGCCCGGCGTCCTTCCCCTCGCGGCCGACGAGAATCAACTCGAAGCTGACTCCGCGTCCGCGCAAGAGGCGGAGGGCGTCGAGGAGTGCTCCGTGATTCTTGCGCGGGTTGATGCTGGAAACGCACAGGATACGATCGGGCCGGTCTGGGGCACCGGGCTCTGGTCGGGCACCGTCAAACGGGATGGGCCATGGAACGACCTCAACGGGTGCGCGTTTGACCCCGACAAAACTCCAGGCGTCCTCGAGCTTGGTCCGCGTGTCGGCCGAGATGCAGATGACTTTGCGCGTTCGGCTGAGAGCTCGCAGGTAGCGATCAAAATAGGGAGGAACTCCCGTGTTCTCCCGCCGGGCAAACTCCCAGGGAATCACATCGTGGCAAATCGCCACGGAACGGCTCAACAATCCGTCCGTTTCCAAGGCCACCAGTCGGCTGTCGGCAACGGGCTCGGGCAGAATGAGACTATCGCCTGGCTTAAGGTGGATACGGCGGAACCAGCGACCGGCCGGGCGGAGGCGTCGCCGCAACCAAAGTTCAACCGGGCCACCTTCCGGTTTGGCACCGCCGCTTTCACCCGACCCGCGCCAGGCGGCCAGCCGGGCCTGTTCCGCACCGCGCAAATGACAGAAGGAGCGAAGGAGGGGATCCCAGACGACGGGGGTGAGCCCGGAACGGCGGGCACCCAGTGCCCGGTAGAGACCCCGGACCATCCGTTCGACGCCGGTGAACTTGTCGGAATCGACCGACTGGGTCACATCAAGGTAGGTTTCGTGGGCGAAGAGGCGCATGGCAGCGCGTTAAGTTAGGTGCGGTGGCTGGTGGGCAAAAGAACTTTCCGCGCGGGCCGGGAGCGTGTTGGCTGTGGGTCTGTGAGCCGGGGCAGTTATTCGCAAGCGTTGTGCTGGTGGGGTGCTCTAGGCGTATTGGCCGTGCTGGCGGCCTGCGCCGGGTCCGGTCACGCGGTCCGGAGCGAACTGTTCTTTGGTCTTGGGCGACCGGGCGGAGGGGAGGTTTCGCCCGGGCAATGGCGGGATTTCGTCGATCGGGAGATCGTGGACCGATTTCCCGATGGTTTCACGGTGATTCCGGCCGATGGCGCGTGGCGGGAGCCAGGCGGGGCACGAACGATGCGGGAACCAGCCCGGATTCTGGTGATCCTTCATCCGGGCGACGCTGCCAGCTCGGCCAAACTTGATGAGATTCGATCGGCCTACCGGCGGCAGTTTGGACAGGGTTCGGTTCTGCGGGTGGACGGTCCGGTCCAAGCTGATTTTTGAAATCGGGCGATCCCCGGTTGGCGTCCGGGAGCGTGCGGGGTAGGATCAAGGGGATGTTAATGCGGGCGCGGGAATTTGGAGGTTGGGATGATGACCCGCAAAGGCCGCGGGGCCATTCCATCCGCTGGCACGCGGCGGCTGCAGCGCGGCGGACATGTCCCCGGTGCGGGCAGGGACCGGTTTTCGCCTCGCTTTGGACGATGCGCGAGTCCTGTTCGGTGTGTGGCCTGCCGTTTTATCGGGAGCAGGGTTATTTTGTGGGGGCCATGTATATCAGTTATTTTTTGGCGGGCTTGATCGGTGTGCCGATTGCGCTGGCCCTATTTTTGGCGGGAATCGAACCGGTGGGAATGGTGGCGGGTGCTGCGGCGGTTCTCTTCCCGTTGACGCCGTGGTTGTTCCAGTATTCGCGTATCCTCTGGCTCCACTTCGATCATTACTTTGACCCGGCCTGAACACAGGCGGGAAGAAGCCGTGACTGAGCGAGGATGTTGCGAGGGAATCCGGCTTGACCCAAGAAACTTCATACCACTAAAAAAGGTCGCACGCTCACACCGTCACGTACCGGTTAGAGCGTGCCTATTAAGTGTTTAGAGACGTGTGATGTATCGGGGTTTTTAGCGGGGGGTATCGGATGGATTGTGTGGATGGGCTGGATCGTTTGGTGGTTTCCAGGTTTGCGCTGGGGCGGGGAGATGGGCAGAGTGCGTCGCAGGGAGGTTAAGGACTTATGCCGTTGAGTTGGG
>CALFVM010000328.1 GCA_937928665.1 uncultured Candidatus Methylacidiphilales bacterium | reverse complement strand
GCCGCTTATTTCTACTTTCGGACCCAGTTGCTTGGGATCATGAGCGATCTGCATAAATCGTGCTCCCGGATGTTGGACCTCTTCACCGGGGAAATGAACCCGGATGGGAGCCGCGCCCCGACGGGCATGACCCAGGCCATCCCGACCGATTACGGGGTGCAACAGTAAACGAGGGGTAACGTCCAGGAGTTGACCATGCCCATCCGTCGCAGACCGTCCGAAGAATCGGCCATTCAAATGACGCCGATGATCGATATGACGTTTCTGCTGCTCATTTTCTTTCTGGTCACAAGCAAGATCACCAATGAGCAAAAAAAGCTGGAGATTCGTCTGCCCATCGCCACGGGCGGGACTGTGCCGGACGACGCTTCGGGGCGTGAGATCATCAATATTGATGGCGAGGGCCGTTTCTACACCGGGGATCGGCTGGTTGATGAGCGGCAGCTCCGGGCCTTTCTGAAGCAGCGGCTCATCGATGTGCCGCCGCTGAAAGTTTACGTCCGGGCCGACGCCCAGACCCCGGCCAAGCAGATTAAAGATGTTATGAAAATTTGCACGGAAGCCGGTGCCATTGAGGTCATCTTCGGCACCTACAAAAAGAAGTAACCATGGCCGTCCGACGAAGAGAACACGGGCAGGGGGAACTGCCGATGACGCCGATGATCGACATGGTCTTTCTTCTGCTTGTGTTCTTCCTGGTCACCTCGAAGCAGCTCAAGCCCGAAGCAGATTTGAGCCTCACGCTGCCTGGCACGGTTTCCCAGGAAGAGTCCATTGATCTTCCGGACGAACAGCGGATTCAGATCATGGCTAACGGACAGGTGATGCTGAATGATCTCCCGATGGACACGCCCGACAATGAAGAGCTCCCGACGCTTCTGGCGACTTTGAAGCGGTTCCGGGCGACGGCGGACGCGAACAAAAGCGAAGCCCTGGTCACGTTGGATGTGGAGGATGACGTGTTGCACCAGCGCATTGCTGACGTGATGAATGTGTGTGCCAAAGCGGAAATCCAGGGGGTGACCTTTGCGGGCGACCTCTCCGACGGAGACGACCTCTGATGGCACCGGCAGCTCCGAAAACCTTTCCCTCTGAGGATGCGCAAGTGGCGCGGCGTAAGGCCCAGCGAAAGAAGCTGTTCGTCACGGTGGTGGTCGTCAGCGTCGCGGTCCATGTCCTGGCTGGGATCGGCGCGGGTATTTGGATTGTCGCGAAATATCTGACTCCGCCTCCGGCCACCTTCGTGGCGAAAAAATCGGTTCAGCTTCCGCCCAAGATTGTTGAGCAAAAGATGCAATCCGCGGAGTTCGAAGCGGCCGCGCCGAAACCGACGTTTGACGATAAAATGGCGAGCTTACGGCCAACGGATTTCGCCCTGCCTGACCTTCCGCAAATGCCGGTCGAGGACATGGTGCCCCTGGATCCGTCCACGTTGGTTTCGGACAACATCACCGACCTGGTTGGGTCTGAAGGGGCTGGCGCGGGGGATGGAGCCGGGCAGGGCGGTTTTGGAGGGACCGCGTCGAACATCAGCTTCATGGGGATCAAGACGGCGGCACGCCGGATTGTGATCATGTACGACATCTCGACCACGGTGGTGAACTCAGCGCGCCGGGCGAATATTCCTTTTGAGAAGATTCGGGAAGAGACCCTGGAAATGCTGGGGAACCTGTCAATTAACTCGGCGTTTGGCTTGGTTCAATTTGCCCGGAATTACGCCTTCTTTCACCCCGAGTTGTTGCCTGCGACCGATCCAAACCGCGCCAAAGCCAAGGATTGGTTGGAGCGGTGGTTTGCGGTCGATGGTGCTATGCCTCGCGGAACGCCGGGCTTGGTCACCGGCGGCCCCGGATTTCTCAAGGTCCTCGAGGCGGTCTTTCAGACCAAGCCAGACGTGATTTTCGTGATCTCGGACGGAAACTTTTTTCGCACCGATGGGGGAGAGTCCGGCTCCCGCATTCCGCACGATGAGATTGAAAAGACGATCCGGGACCTCCAGCGCGGCCAGGAGCAGCCGGTGACGATTCACTTCGTCACCATCGGCGCCAATCGGGACACCACGCGGGAGGTGCGGAAGTGGGTGCGGCAGGGTGGTGGCCGCGGTCAGGTGCGGGAGATTGATTGACCGGTCGGGGAAGCGGAACCTTTGAGGGCACTTCCCTCAGTTTGGCCGCCAGGATGGTTCCCTTCAACCTCCCGCGGAATTAAAGATCGACCGGCTGGCCGGGGGGCGGGATGACGACCTTCATGGCCGGGGCGGAGCGTGAGAGTTCGGTCTGGAACCAGGCAAGGGCCGGAGCGTCGCCGTGGACGAGGAAGCATTGGCGGGGGCCAAGACGAAGGATGTAGTCGAGGATGACTTCGCGGGTGGCGTGGGAGGTGAAGTCAAAGTGTTCAACACGGGCGCGGACAGGGGTTTCGGGTTCGTCGGGGTTGAGCTGGAGTTTGCCGCCACGCGGGGTGGCGCGGAGACGGCCAGCGGGCGATTCGGGGTCGCAATAGCCGACGAAGAACACGCCGTTTTCCTCACGGTTCAGGAAGGAGGAGGCGAAGCGGTTGGAGGTGGTCCGGGTGGTCATCATGCCGGACGGGAGAAGGTAGAGGTGGTTTCGTTTGGGGCGAAAGTCGCGCAGGGTGCGCCAATCCAGAACCTGGGGGCGGATGTCCTCGGTAAGGCTCGGTTTGCGGGCGAGGCGGTCGGGAGCATCGGCGAGGCGGTCGTAGATTTCGGTGAAGGAGCGGCCGAGCCCTCCGATGAAGAAGGTATCATGGGGGATTTCCCCGCGTTGCCGGGCTTCGTGGAGGAGGGCGAGGAGTTCCTGGGTTTTGCCCATGGCGAAGATGGGAAGGAGGGAGGAGCCTCCGGCGTCGTGGACCTGGTTGAGAGCCTGGAGAAGGCGATTGCGGACGTCTTGGCGGGAGTAGCCTTCCGGATTAGGCTGGACGCCGCGGGTGGTTTCGATGATGAGCGTGTCGATGCCAGAGGTGGGGAGTTCCGCACCGCGGAGAAGGGTTTGGTCGGCGAAGTTGATATCGCCGGTGTAAAGGATACGGCGGCCTCGATGGTCGATTTCAACCGCGGCAGAGCCCAGGATGTGACCGGCGGAGTGGAGGGTGAAAGTGACGGGGTCGGGCAGGCGGGAGGGGTGACCGTCGAGAGTCCAGCGATCGCCGAGCCGACAGGCCTGCCAGCGGCGAGTGAGGGCGGCGACCTGGGGATGGGTGTAGAAGGGGTATTCGGGGATGCCGAGTTCCTCGCGCTGGCTTTTCATCACGTTGACCGAGTTGTGGAGGAGGCGGTCGGCCAGGTAGTAGGTGGGTTCGGTCAGGAAGACACGGGCATCAGGATGACGTTCCATGAGGAGCGGGACGGCCCCGGAATGGTCGTGATGGGCGTGGGTAAGAAAGAGGGCATCGACGGGGGTGGCGTCGAGCATTTCGAGGTTGGGCAGGGAGGCCTGGCCGTCGAGTTTGGGGTGCATGCCCGCGTCGAGAACAAGGCGGGCATCCCCGAGGTCGAGGGCGTAGGAGTTGGCGCCGATTTCGTTGGCGCGGGTGAGATTGGTGAATGTGGCCATTAGATCCCGGACGGGAAGGCGTCGTCGAGGAGGCCTTCAGGGAACTGGTTGCCGGGGCGGCGGGCGAGTCCGGCGATCCAATCGGTGATGACTTTGCCGCGATTGGCATCGGCGACCTGGTTCTGAATCATGGGCAGGATCTGGTCCTGTTTTTCCGGGGCGGGTTGGCCTCGGGAAATGACGTAAACGAGGGAGAAGGCGTTGTCTGAGGGGAGAGGTTCGCTGAGTTCGCCGGGCTCGAGAAGACGGGCCGCACCGCGCACGATATCGGCGTGGGGGATTTTGAGCTCGTTGGCGTCAGCGGGGACGAAGGCGGGGACGGTGGTGGGTTTGAGACGGAGGCTGGCGGCGGCTTCGTGCCAAGGGGTCCCGTCTTTGAGGGCGGCCATGAGTTGGGCACGGGTTTCTGCGGCGGTCTGCCGGGTTTGCTCGGCGGCTTGGTCTCGGATGTAATCGGCTCGAACTTGGGCAGCAACCTGATCGAAGGGGAGCGGAGTGGCCGGGACGACTTCGATGAGGTGAAGCACAATGAAACCGGTCTCGGTTTGGAGGTAGTTGCTGATAGGGAGATCGGGGTTGAGGTCGAAGGCGAAGCGGGTGATGCGGGGATCCATGAATTCGGTCTGGCGGGTAATCAGGTCGGAGGTTTCGACTTTCAGTCCGAGTTCGGCGGCGCGGGCGGCGAAGGGCGGAGGGTTGTCCGGGGTGTCGTCCCCATAATAAACCGAGGTGAAGTCAAAGGCCTTCTGGCCGACGGCCTGGAGGGCGTCGAGTTTGGCGCGGCCCTCGAGCTTTTGCTGGTCAGGGGTGAGGTCAAAGCGGACGAATTCGAGACGGCGCTTTTCCGGGGAAGTGTACCGGGCGACATGGGCCTTGTAGTAAGCATCGAGATCTTCAGGGGTGGGGGAGATGGCTTTGGCAGCGGTCTCGGTGGGGAAGGTGAAGACGGCGACTTCCACGGGGCTGTAGAGCTGGGTGAAACGGCGACGGGCCTCGGCCGGGTCAGCGGCGGAGGAGCCAGCGACGGTGCCGACCATGGATTCGAAGAGGATTTCGTCCCGGACGATTTCGGCGAGGCGTTGGTCGGAAATGTTACGTGGGTCGAGGTAGGCGGCTTTGAACTGGGCGAAGCGTTCGGGGGAGTAACGGCCATCAGGTCCGGCGAAGAGGGGCAGTTCCTGGAGCCAGGCGACGACCATCTCCGGGGTGGCGGTGAGTCCGGCCTTGCGGGCGGCGGCGATGACGGCCATGCGAATCCAAGTATCGCGGAACAACCGCTCGGAGAAGGCGCCGGCGTCCTCGGCAGGGATGCCGGTGCGGAGGGTGAAAATGAGCTGGGTGGAGTTGAGGGCGGAGTTGAAGACGGGGGGGGAAATCCACTCGCCGTCAATTTTACCGATCGGGCCGGAGGTGGGGCCGGAAGGGGTCCAGTTTCCGAAGAAAACGAAGGAGATGGCTACGATGGCCAGAACAAAAATGAGGAGGATGCGAAGTTTCTGGTGAAGAAAAGTGATCATGAAGTCGGATTTTTATTGAGAACGGAGGGCGAAGGATTCATCTTCTTCTGACTAGGTTTCTCGCGATGATGACCAAACCAGCTATCTTTGCCCTTGCGCTCGCGCTCACCTTTGCCAGCGGGCTATCGGCGGCGCAAGACAAAATCACCTTGCGAACGGGTCAGGTGATTGAAGGGGAAGTGAAACGGTTCGACCGGGACCGGCAACAGGTGGTTGTGGCAGAGGCGCGCGGTGAGGTGCCGTTTCCGCTGGTGAACATCAGTGCGATTCGGCTGGGACCGCGGCCGGAGTTGGAGGAAGCACGGAGAGCGTTGGCGGCGGGGGATGCAGCCAAAGCAGTCCAACTTTTGGAGCCGATGGTCAATAATTTGATCGGGCTGGATGATCCAGTGGCGGCGGAATCGGCGGGGGTTTTGGCGGATGCGTATGGCCGGGTAAATCAGGCGAGCAAGGCGAACGAATTATTTACGACGATTGAACGTGTGTATCCGAACAGCATTTACCGGCTGCAGGGCAAGATCATTCAGGCCCGGGGCCAGGCACGGGGCGGGGCATCGGACGCGGCGTTGCGGACGTTGGGCGAGGTCGAGAAGGAAATGAAGCACCCGGCGATTCCAGATGGGGCGAGCATGCAGATCATGGGAGATTTGTTGATGACACGGGCGGAGATTCTGCAAGATCTGGGGAAGAAGAGCGAGGCACTGGCGGATTATTTGAAGGTCGTGGTGATTTATCACGAGCCTGAATCGCGGGCGCGGCAAGCGGCGCAGGCGGCGGACAAGCTCCGTCAGGCCGACCCGAGTTTGTTTGTGAATTAAATCGGAAAGCTTTATGATCAACTATCTTATGAATCGCATCATTCGTCTCCTCCCACTCGGTGTAGTTACCTTGGCTCTGGCGTTCGTTCCAGCAGCCTTTGGTCAGGAAGGGGGTGCCTCTTCCGACGTCAAGTTCTATTCCATCTTCTTCAAGGGCGACGCGAAGATGGTCGCGATGTGGTTGCTGGTCATCATGTCGATCGTGATGGTCACGTTCACCATTGAACTGTTTATTAAGTTGCGGATCAGCAAGCTGGCACCTCCGGCAGTGGTCGCCTTGATCCGGGACGCTCTGGCCGCGGGAAATTACCAGTTGGCGTGGGAAACGTGCCGGGCCAATCCCTGTTATCTTTCCCGGGTCATCGCTGCCGGTCTGGAACGGGTCGGGCGGGGGCGCGATGTGACGGAAAATGCGGTGGCCGAGGTTTCGGCCAAAGAAGCGAGTGATTTGAAGAGCCACAACAATTACCTTTCCGTCATCGGGGTGGTGGCGCCAATGGTGGGGCTGACCGGGACGGTTTTGGGGATGATGGAAGCGTTTGCGGTTCTCGGTCAGGGTGGCGTTGCGAACATGACGGGTTTGTCCAGTGCCATTTCGGCGGTCTTGATCGCCACGGCAGCGGGGCTGATCGTGGCGATTCCGGCATTCATCTTGTTCTACTTTTTCAAGAATCAGGCGACCGACGTGATTGTGGCGGCGAACAGCCAGGTGAATCTTTTGCTGGAAGACATTCCCTTTGAACAACTGACGGGCCTTCGCGTCGGGCAGCATTTTGCCGCGGAAGCAGCAGCGGCGGCTTATGCGGATCCGGCTGCGGGTGGAGCCGCGTATCCGACCTATCAGGGTTAATCCCGAAACCGGGAGCCACCCATGTCCGAACATCTCGGCCGACGCAAAAAAAAGCATTTCAACCCGCACGATGACGCGGAATCGCAGCCTGAGTTTCAGGTGGCGCCGATGGTGGATGTGCTCTTGGTCCTGCTGCTCTTTTTCATGGCAACCGCCACGACCGAGGTCGTGGTGCAGCGGGCCGATTTGGAGCTGCCGAAAGCGGATGACTCCAAGGATCCTGGAGAGCGTCAGGGACAGTTTGTCATCAACATTGAGAAGCTGAATTTCAAGATCAACGCGGAAGGTCAATACTTTGATTCGGCAGACGATCTGATTCCGCTGATTCAGGCGGCGCGTGAGACGGATGCGAAGCAGCGCGGGAGTGACGGAACCGCTTTCCGGGTATTAATCCGGGCGGACAAAGAAGCCAGTTACTCGTTGATACGGGACATCATGAAAGCCTGTGCCCAAGCCGGGGTGGGGAACGTTACCTTTGCTGTGACCAAGGGTGGTGAAGAGGGTGGGGCACCCGCGCCCACCGGAGGAGGTGCCTGATGGCCGGCGGTGGGGGAGGAGAAGAGGGAGAGTTTGGGCTGCAAATTGCGCCCATGCTGGACGTGATGTTCGTGCTGCTGCTGTTCTTCATGGTTTCGGCAGGGGTGGTGGCGAAGGAAGCGGAACTGGGCGTTCAGGTGCCGGGGAAAGCTGCGCCCGGTGCGCCCCGTCCGGCCTCGGTTCCGGTGACCGTGGAGATTTTGCGGGACGGAGCGATCCGATTTAACCAGGCACCCATTGACAGCGCGACCGACCCCGAACTGCCCCAGCTCCGGGCGCGGTTGAGAGCCTTGGTGGAAGCTGACGAAAAGCAGGCCGTCATTATCCGGCCCAATGCCGAGGTGCGGCATGAGCGCCTGGTGGATGTGCTCAACGCGTGTTCTTGGTCAGGGGTGAGCAATCTTTCGTTCGGCGGGAATTGATTTCAAACAGGCGCGGAGGCGGGCTGTGGGGGGCTGGTCATCGTCCGCCCCACCCTGTCGAGGTGCTCCGTGACCGCCACAGGCTCCACCTGTCCGGGTGGCTCAACCCCCTTCTCACCCCGCACCGGCACTGAGGGAGCCAATATCCAGGTGATGCGGCACTAGCGGACAGAGCCGTCGGCGAACAGGCGGTTGGAGCGGCCCTGATGCACCGGGGTGTAATCCATGATCAGGCGGAGCCGGTTGGGTGAGGGGATCATGATGCCTCGACGGAAATAGAGTTTCGGGTTGTCCACCGGTTCTCCGTCGACGAAAGGTCTCCATTCATAGCTGGTTCCTTTCCGCGAGAAGTAGTCCTGGGCACCTGCGTCGGCCGGGCAGCGGAGCGTTTTTTCCCCGACGCCGTAGGGAGCGAGGGTTTCGGCGAGACTACGAGCATTTTCTTCGGGCTCGTAGATCGGGTTGGTGGGGTCGGGCTCAATGTTCGGGTAGAACCCGCCGTTGTCCCCGACGGCTTGTTGGACGCCATACCAGAGCGAGCGAAGGTTGCTTTTACAGACGATGGTATCGACCCGTGAACGAACCTTGCCCATGGAAGGGATGGCCAGGCTGATGATCAGGCTCAGGATAATCAGGACAGCCAGCAGTTCAATCAAAGTGAAGCCCGCCTGGCGGGAGCGCAGGAGACGCCGATTCATGGTTGGGTCTGGGCCATTTGGCGTTTTCGATCAACATAACGCTGGTAACGTTGCAGACGTTGTTCAGGGGATCGCCGGGCGTCCCGGGCTGCTTCGCGCTGCTCCATCCGCTCCTGGAAGGCCGGGTTGTCCATCAAGGCGGTGATGCGGTCGCGCCGCTGTTCCAGAGGCAGGGCGCGAATTTCTTCGAACAGCGACCGCATCTCTTCAACCTCCTTCTGCACGGTCGCCCGCCTCTCAGCTGGTAGAGCGGCCAGGTCAGTTTCGGTTTTTAGTTTGCGCCAGGCTTCAATCTCTTCAGGGGTAGCGAGGGGACGGCCGCCACCGCCGCCCCGGAAACTCTCTCCGCCCGGACCCCCACGGGTTGCGTTCACGCCAGCGGTCTGGGGGCTTCCGGTCCACTGGGGACGACCCGCCAGGATGATGAACTCCTCCACTGAACCACCCGCTTCACGGGCCAGGGCACGGGCGACCTCCCGGACGCTCCCGTCTTTGGGCAGGCGGGCCAGAGTTGGGTTCCATTCGGTTGGAACCCAAAAGGAGGCGTCGGTAAGGAACCGGCCCTGGTCCAGGAGGCGGTGAAGTTCCCTCGGTTCAACGTCCTGAACGGGCCAACGGGCCTGGCGGGGATCGTGCAGTTTTTCCCCGTCGTAGGCCAGATCAGCGACCGAGGGGATCATCCACCCGCCGCCACCGCCACCACCGACTTGGAACTGTCGCCAGCCTTCGGGCAGGCTGCCTGCCCGCCAATCAGCCAGAGCCGCACGGGCGTCGGCAGGATTGGGTGCCAGGATATAGCCGGGAAACCATCGTCCCTCGGCGACCACGGCGATGGTTTCGAGGGCGTCGGGCCAAGGGGCGTTTTGGACGTAGATGGTGATGGGCGTTTCGGGATCGATGTTGGTCTGGACGCGGACCGGTGCCTGACGTTCAAACGAGAGGATGACTTCGCGGAGAGGGGCCTGGGTGAAGTTGAGGGTGACGCCGTTTGAGTGAAAGAAAGCCCAATAGGCCAGGTTGACCAGCACAAGGAGGACGATCGTTCCTGATATCCAGGGGGAGCGAAGCCAGTTCATAAACCTTAAATTAACCAGGTGCGGGCAAGTTGCGCGGTCATACTTTGGAGGGATTCGCCTGGGCCTTGGCTGGGGTGCGTTGCCGGGAGAGACGAGTTATCCGGGCGGAACGGGCGGCAAGATGCGAACGGGTTGGGCAATTCGTTGAACGGATGGGGTGGAAGTTCTTGGCAAGGAAAGACCGCAGGAAGGTTGTTATGACAAGCTTCCGTAAAAAGAAGGAGACGTCCGACCGTTTGGGGAAGTGCCTCGATGCGGAAAGACAGATTGACGAGGGCACCCAACCGGTGGACGAGGAGGTTGAACAGGAGAATGGTGACATTGAACCGCGCGTGGAGAGCCTCGGTGGGGAGTGCCGAAACGATGAGCGGGAGGTTGTGCAAGATATGGAAAGTGCTGTCGATGATCTGGGGAAGGATGGGAATGAAAACAAGCAGCCAAAGGGGATGACGTTGAAGGAAACGATTTATGGGTGGATCACGCGGGCATCAAGACGCAAGTCGGGACCGACCATGCGGAGTTCCTGCCGTTGAAGCCTGAGCTGACCGAGGAAGCGGGGGCGGGGGAGCAATCGGGCACCGGCCCATTTTGGGGCGATAAAGACAATGAGTTCATGCACACAACCGGCTCGGATCAAGGCATCCGTGATCCGGGCACCGCCTTCGACCAAAACGGAGGTGACGCCCTCGCGTCCGAGCTGGTTCAGGATGCCGGGGAGAGAGCCGCGCCGGATAACCCGGGTGCGTTCCCGCCACCGATCCGTGAAGACGGGGGCATCGGGTGGCAGACTCCCGGAGCGGCTGAGAATGAGGCGAAGGGGTTGCCGGGCACCACGAATGCCTCGCACGGTGAGACGTGGCCGGTCGGCCCGAAGAGTGCCGGCACCAACCAGGATAGCATCGCAGGTGGCGCGGAGCTGATGGACTTCGCGCCGGGCGGGCAAGCTGGTCAGCCAACGGCCTTGACCGGGAGGCAGAGCGAGTGCCCCGTCAGCGGTGAGGGCGAGTTTCAGGATGACCCAGGGTTGTCCGGTCGTGATCCAGTGATTGAAGGCGCGGTTGAGGTCGGCGCAGGCTTCGGCCAGGACGCCTTCAGTCACGGTGATTCCGGCGTTGCGGAGGATGGTGTAGGCCCGACCGGCATGGGCCGGATTGGGATCGGTCGCACCGACCACAACCCGCTTGAACTTTTCCCGGAGGATCAGTTCGGTGCAGGGCGGGGTGCGTCCATACGTGCAACAGGGTTCGAGCGTGACGTAGAGGGTGCTGCCCTGCAAACGGTGGCCCTGGCGGTGGGCGTCGCGGACGGCTTCGACTTCGGCATGAGGTTTCCCGGCGGCCCGGTGCCAGCCCTGGCCGAGGAGGCGTCCGCCCCGTACAATGACAGCTCCGACGCAGGGGTTGGGTGAGGTGTGGCCCAGTCCGCGCCGGGCAAGGTCCAGAGCGCACCGCATCCACCGGAGGTCTGCCGCTTCACCCATGACCTGAGGACATAACGGAGATGGGTGGGCAAAGCAATCCGGGACACCGTTTAGGTTCCGGTTGCCAAGGGACCGGGGACCAATACCATCCGTTCACCCTATGGACAAAACCCCCTATCTCCATTTGCTTCCCCCCCGAATTGGCCAGGCGATCAGCCGACTGCGTGCGTCAATCTGGACCGTGGACACAACCTGTTTGCCTCTCGAGGCCGGGCTGGCCACGCGGGATCATGTGGCCTATGGGGAACGTCCGCGAGACTTGGAGAGGGTGGAGGCGTATCCGCAGTACTGGGGCCGATTATTCGATCAGCGTTGGTTCCGCATTGGTTTGGAACCGGATGCGGTGGGCGCGTTCACTCATCTGGTCTGGCGGGATGAAGGGGAAGCGACCCTTTATGTGGATGGGGTGCCGGTGGGCGGATTTGATCCGGGGCACAAATATGTCGAACTGCCCGGGAAGTGGGATGAGATGTGGGTGGAGGCGACGTGTTGCCGGACGGGGATTTGGGTGGGGAACGAGCCGCAGGGGATTAGTGAAGGGGGCAGCCGTTTACAGGGAGCGTTTTTGGCGAAACGGGACGAGGCCGCGTGGAAGGTGTTGCATGATTTTCTGGTGTTGTGGGATGTGGCCGAAATGTTGGCCAAGCGTGAGCCGGAACTGGTGCGCCCCGATCGTTTCGCTTCCTCCATGCATTTGCGAGAGTCGTGGATGGGGATCGATCCTCTGGTCCGGATCCTCGTGGGCGGACTGGATCGCGCAGTGGATGCACTGGACAACGGGGGACCTGAGGCGGCAGCGGCACCGTTGGCAGAGCTTTTCGAGCGAGTACGGGGCGCCCTGCCCGGAGTGCGGGTGACGGCGACAGGTCACGCGCACATCGATCTGGTCTGGCTTTGGCCAGAGCGGATGGGTGAGGCCAAAGCGGTGCACACGTTTTCCAATGCGGAGAGTTTGCTGCGACGCTATCCGGATTTTGTTTTTGGTTATTCGCAGCCGGCCAGTTATCGGGCGGTGGAGCGGCGTTCACCGGAATTGATGGAGCGGGTGCGGGCCCGTATTTCGGAGGGGCGTTGGGAGCCGGTGGGAGCGATGGAGGTGGAGAGTGATACAAACATGGCCTGTGGAGAGGCACTGGCGCGGAGTTTGTTACTGGGTCAGGAGGAGTTCCTGCGGCTGACGGGATCGCCCAGCCGGGTGGTCTGGCTGCCCGATGTGTTCGGGTATTGTGCCGCGCTGCCGCGGCTGATGCGGGAAACAGGTGTAGACTTTTTCTACACGACAAAGCTGGCCTGGAGCACGGTGACGAAGTTCCCGTTCACCAGTTTCCGCTGGCGGGGACATGACGGGGCGGAGGTGATCGCCCACGTCATGGGCTGTGACCAAGGTTACAATGCCTGGGGGCTGCCATCGGACATGGTCGATCCGGTCCGGGCCCACCGCCAGGTCGATGTTCATCCGGAAGTGCTGGTGCCGGTGGGCTTTGGCGACGGCGGGGGCGGGCCGACTGAGGAAATGTGCGAGCGGATGCGGCGCTATGCCGATCTGGCCGGGGTGCCTTCTGCTCGTTGGGGACGGATTGATGAGTTTTTTGAACGGTTGCGCCCGGTGGCCGACCGGTTGCCGGTGTGGGATGGGGAAATCTATCTGGAGTTTCACCGCGGGGTCCTGACCACCCATGTGGCGGTCAAACAGAACTTTCGCCATTTGGAGCGGGCCTTGCAGGTCGAGGAGGCCGCACGGGCGGTGACGGGAACCGGCCAGGCCAGTGTGGAAACGTGGCGACGGCTGGTCTTTGCCCAATTCCACGATTACATCCCGGGAAGCTCCATTATCGAAGTTTACGAGGAGGGCATCCCCGAGCGCGAAGCTCTGGCGGCCGCCAGTCGGGCGGAGGCGATAGATGCTCTGGGTGGAACAGGGGCGGCTCTGTTCAATCCGCTGGCTTTGTCTCAATCGGTTTTGTTTGAGGAAAGGGACGCGGTTCTGACTTTACCGCCTTTGTCCGTGCGGACAGACGAAGAGGCCCAACCGGTTCGGGAGGATCAGATTTGCCGCTGGGACGGGCGCGTCTTGACCAACGGACGGGTGGAAGCGGAACTGACCACAGGTGGACAGATGGCCGCGCTCCGGTTTGACGGGCAGTCCGTGGTGCTGGCCGAACCGTTGGGGCAGTTGCGTTGTTTCAAGGATCACCCGGCGATCTTTGAGGCGTGGGATATTGACCGGAACACGTTGGCGAATCCGCTTCCCCTTGCGGGAGTGGCAACGTTGGTCTCAGCCGGGGCGCGGCGTTCGGCCGGCGGGGCGGTTTATGACGTGGCCCTAACGGAGAAAAGTCGGGCACGAGTTATTTACCGGGTGGAAGCGGGTTTACCGGTCTTGAAAATCCGGTATGAAATCGAGTGGCATGATGATGAAATGCTGTTGCAGGCGGTCTTTCCCACGGCTTATGCCGGTCAACAGGCCCGGTTCGGTGCACCGTTTGGCAGCGTGTTGCGTCCGCAGCGGAGCCGGTCGCTGGCCGCCGATGCTCAGTTTGAAGTGCCGGCCAGCCGTTGGGCGGTGGTGATGGACGATGGAGAGGCAGAGGGTTTGGCCCTGATTACCCAAGACCGATACGGGTTTGGCTGCCGCGATGGAGAACTCCACACCAGCCTGGTGCGGAGCGCGAAGGTGACCGATGCGGATCATCATGTGGCTCTGCGCAACCCGCGTTATACCCACCGTTTCTCCGATCACGGTTCGCATGTCTTTGAAATCGCCCTAGCCTGGGGCGGACGGGAAGTGGTGCGGGAAGAGCAGCCGGCCGCGCTGGCCGATTTGCTGTTCACGGGCTCCTTGCCGTGTGCGGGACAGGGAGCGGCCGACCTTGGGTTGAATCTGGAGGGGGGCACCAGTCTGGTCCCTGCCTGGGTTAAGCCGGCAAACGACGGTCGCGGTCTGGTGCTGCGCCTGCACGAGACACGGGGGCTGCGCGGAAAGGTGCGGCTAAGTTTCGCGGAGGGTTGGCAGGCGGAACGGACCAATCTGAAGGAGGAGCCGGGGGAACCCATCGCTCCCGGTGCCGCGCTGGCTTTTGGACCGTGTGAGTTGATCTCGGTGCGAGTCTGGTGCTAGGAGTCGAGAAAGCCAGTCAGGACCGGGCGGCCTGGAAGAGAGCCAGAGCCCGGGTTCGTTGCGTGGCGTGATCGACAATCGGGGGAAGATAACGGAGAGAGGTTGCTTCGGGAACCCACGTTTCAATGAAGCGACCTTCCGGATCAAACTTTTCGGCCTGGGACGCCGGGTTAAAAATGCGGAAATAGGGCTGGGCGTCGGTCCCGGTGCTGGCCGCCCACTGCCAACCGCCGTTGTTGGCGGCGAGGTCTCCGTCAAAGAGATGTTGCATGAAATAACGCTCGCCCCATTGCCAGGAAACGAGGAGATCTTTGGTGAGGAAGGAGGCGACAATCATGCGGAGCCGGTTGTGCATCCAGCCAGTGGCGTTGAGCTGGCGCATGGCAGCATCGACGATGGGGTAGCCGGTGCGGCCCTCGCACCAAGCCGTGAATAAGTCGTCGCGATTTTCCCAGCCGAGGGCGTCGTATTCCGGTTTGAAACAGCCGGTGGCAACGCGGGGGAAGTGCCGGAGGATGGTCTTGTAGAAGTCGCGCCAGATGAGTTCCTGGCGGAAGACCTCGATTTCTTTGCGATGGGCCGGTTGTTCCGCCAGCAGGCGATCGACCCGGTCGGCCAACCAGCGCGGGGAAATGGTGCCGAAGCGGAGGTGAGGCGAGAGGCGCGAGGTGGAGTCGAGCGCGGGGAAGTTTCGCCCGGAGGCATACGAAGAGGCGGGACCGGCGGCAAACGTTTTCCAAGTGTCCAGAGCCGCTTTCTCCCCGGAAGAAATCATGGGGATGCGGAGGGTGAAGCCGAGTTCGGCCAGGGAGGGAAGGGGATCGGAAGAAAGCCCGGCGGGGGTGGTGATGGTTTTGGGGCGGGGAAGGGGCTTGGGTAGCGGGCGGGCGAGCCAGGCACGGGAGTAGGGAGTAAAGACGGCGTAGGGGGTGCCGTCACTTTTTAGAACGGAGTCAGGGCCGTGCACCGTTTGATCCTGGAACCGTTGAACAGCGCAGCCGAGAGATTGACAGCGGGCCTGCACCTCCGCATCGCGGGCGAGGGCGTAGGGCTCCACGTCGTCGTTCCAAAAAATCGCTTCGGCTTTGATTTGTTGAGCCAGGGCGGGGAGAACTTCGGCGGGAGAGCCACTGCGGATGAAAAGGCGACCGCCGAGTTCGCGCAAGTTCTTGTCCAGAGAATCGAGAGCGGCCAGGAGGTAGGCGACACGGGGTGGGCCGATGTCGGGCGCCTTGAGGATGGCGGGGTCAAAGACAAAGACGGGCGCGACCTGCTCAGCTTGACCGACAGCGGCTGCCAGGGCGGGATGGTCCACGGTGCGAAGGTCGCGCCGGAACCAGACGAGAGCTCGCTTCATGGTTGGATTTGAAGGGATGCGAAGCGTGTGAGGAGGTGGTCAGGCAGCGGCAGGTTCCCGTTCCATCGTGCCTTTGAACCGGGGAGCTTCGTCTTCGACCCCGAAGTTTTCTGCCTGGAGCGTCCGGACGAGTTCGAGTTCGTCGTGGGTCAAGGCTGGGCAGTCCGGGGCGCGGGCAAACTCTTCCAATTGCTCGGCATCGTAGATGTTGGGGAGGCAGACGCCGACGCGGGGTTGGGCGAGGAGCCAAAGGAGAGCAACCTGGCCGAGGGTTCGCTCTGAGTTGACCAGGGGTTGGAGGCGTTCGATTTTTTTCAGCCCGTTGAGGAGCCACGAGCGGGGCCGATGACTGCGATGGTCATTGGGGGGGAAGACGGTATCGGCGGTGTATTTACCCTCGAGCATCCCGGAAGAATGCGTGACACGGATGAGGAAGCGGGTGGGAGCGTCCTCCGGGGTGGCGTCGAGGATGGCCTGGCCGGGATGGGGTTCGAGCATGTTGTAGATATGCTGGAGAACGTGGGGCTTGCGTTGTTGGACACAGTCGATGCCTTCGTAGAGCCAGCCAATCGCGGGCCCAAGGGCCGCACCGTAGCCGAGAATCTTGCCCTCCCGGCGGAGCGTTTCCAGGAGGGTCCAGAGGGCATCGTCGCCCACTTGTTCCATCCGGATGTTGTGAAGCTGGAGGAGGTCAATCCGATCGGTTTTGAGACGAAGGAGAGCGCGGTCCACGGCATCGCGGATGAAGGCGGGGGAGAAGTCTTGGGGAATTTCGCGCTGGCCACGGCGGGCATTGCCATGGCTGTAGAAATCGTAGCCCACTTTGGTGGCGATGACGATTTCGTCCCGATTTTTCGGGAAGGCTTTGGCAATGAGATCTTCGCTCAGGCCATTGCCGTAGGTATCGGCGGCATCGAAAAAGTTAATCCCGAGATCGAGTGCCTTCCGCATGAGGCTGATGGCCTGGTCCTCGGTGTAGGTGCCCCACCAACCAGTCGAGATGGTCCAGAGACCGAAGCCGACGGCCGAGCATGGGGCAATGCTTGTTTGGGGAAAAAAACGAAACTCCATCGCAAAAGGCTACGCCCGCATCCCATGGCCGTCAATTCAAGGAGGAGATCCAGATGATTGGACTCGGTCGACCGCATCTGACCGCAACGCGGGTCTGCCGGGGCCCATTCAGGGGTTGAACTGGGTGTTGCTGACGACGCGCCAACGATAAAAGTTGTGGAGGGACGCGGGGGACGCTTCGGTTGCGTAATCGGGGATGTTCGTGTCCGATGGTTCGAGATACCGCTCAATGAGTGTGGAACCGCGATATTCAGAGATGACCTTATCGCGACCTTCGACCCATTGGTTGGGCTGGCGGGGTCTGTCGAGCACTTGAACGCGCCAGTGGACGCGATAGGAATTGGACTTGGTTGTGAGGAGGGGATGGAGGTGGGCGTAGGGGCGTTCGCGGAGATTGTCCGCGGTATAACGACGTTGGTTCCACCAAGTGCGGAGGTTGGTTCCGCCTTCGGGGACGAGGGGAATTTCGCAGATTTCCGTGGGTGATTTGTAGAGGTTGCCAGCATCCAGGCGGGCGTTGATTAGTGTCATTGTTTCGTTGATGTCCAGGGCGGTCGAGGTGACCGTTGTGGGTGCCGGATTCGGCATGTCGGTGCGTCGGTGATTGGACAGAGCTTGGGCATTGAGGATAGAACGGACCCGGAGATGCTTGAGTGCAGCACGGACAGCGGTATCGCGCTTGAGGTAGGTGCCGAAGGGTTGAATCCGGTTGTTGAGATTGACTTTTCCGGCCGTGGAAAGATTTTCGCTGATGGGAACGGGGTCAACCCTGGGCATCCAGAGGAGGTCGGCGATGAGGTGGTCTGGGGGTGAACCTGCACCGGGGTGTTCAGAGGGTTGGACAGGCGTGGTGGGTCCGGGTCCGGGGACGTTGATCGCGGCGGGCATGGCGGTGAAGAGAAGGGTCTGCCATGGTCTTTGAGAGGCAACTTGGGTCATTAAAGAACCTAGCTGGAGTGGCGAATAGACCTGACGATTCGGGGAATAAAGGAGGGTGAATTGGAGGACGTCGAACTGAGGCCCAGAGCCTGTTGGGTTTGTGTCTTGAACGCTCTCGTTAAAGTAGGGATTACGCGGATTGCCTTGGCCGATGGAATGTTCGATCGGAAGCTCAAACATGGCTCCGTCGTGTTGGTTGCGTTGCGGCAGGGTGGTAACAAAGTCGCCCGGACGTCCATTTGACATGGTGGCCCCATCCAGGTTTAACGAAGCGAGGTTTTGATTAATTCCGTCCCATTCTCCCTGGTTGAGGTTCATGCCTGCCATCAGCCGGGCACCGGTATAGCGGCCCTGGTTGCGTTCGTTGGCAGGGTTTCCTCCCGGAGGGTAATAGCCGCGATCTGAGAAGATCGCATAGGCCTTGAAGCGCGTTGCCGCAGGGCCAGGGACGGATTCAAATTTATCTGCAGCTAGGGAACCGGTTTGAAAATGGGCCAGGCGCCAATCACCACCGAGAGGTGGGGTTGTTCCGGTAAGAAGATTGGCCGTTCGAATGACATCACCGCGCCGCATGTGCAAGTTGGCGGGGTTGGCGTCGTAGCGCCTAAGTAGAGTGCATTGAACGTCAGTGGCCGTGGCCACTGAGGCCAGTTCGATTAGGCCGCCTCCTGTGGCAGGACGAGCTTTCCAATCGCCGCCTGCGGGAGTTCCCGCGTAATCAAAGTGAGGGATTGGAACGGTCTGTGCTGGGATGGTCGCCCGACCGGTCATGAGTGGATCACGACTGGTTGCTGTTCTCGCGAAACCAAGTTCGAATTCCACGGTGAACGAAGAGACGTTGAGGTTTCCGCTGGACGGGGCTAAGTTCCGCTGAGCGAGGTTGGTGAGATCGGTCATGTCCGTGCGTGTGGGCACATCAACGGAAATTGGGTCTCCAACAAAGGCTTTGTCGTTACCAGAGTCTGTCCTTGAGTTGAAGTTAGCAGGAGCGTTATTGAGTCTGTCTCCGTCATGATTTGGATTCCCTGAAAACCACCAGGAAGAGGGGTAAGCGACAGCCATGGAGCCGCCGCCCCAAATTGTGGTTGGCTCGACGCGGGAATAGTAAATCCGGTCACTGGAGGAA
>CALFVM010000327.1 GCA_937928665.1 uncultured Candidatus Methylacidiphilales bacterium | reverse complement strand
ACGCGGTGGAGGGGCGACTCCTAGCGATGGGTGACTTTGCAGTGGTCACCTACGAAGCGGTGGTCGACGGGGTGCCAATGAAAAATAAGTTTCCTAACGTCGGCCAGTTGGCGGAGAACAAGAGCACATGGCTGCTCGTTCGCGAAGACGCCTTTTTGCCCGGCGTTGCTGCGGCTCTGGTCGGTGCTTCTGCGGGGGAAACGCGCGAAGCGGAGGTGACCTTTCCGGAGGATTTCGGCCAGGAGGACTTGCGCGGGGTCAAGGCCCGCTACACGTTCCAGATTGAGGCGATTCAGGAGAAGCACCTGCCCGATTTAACCGATGAAATGGTCAGGGAGCTTGGAGGAACCTCGGTGGCCGAGTTCCGTGAGCGGGTTAGGACCAACTTGCAGCGCGAAAAGGAAGCCCGGGCCAAAGGGCAGAAGGCCTCCGCCATCGCCCGGCAACTCGCCTCGGCCGTCACCTTCCACCTGCCAGAATCGACGGTGAGCGAGGAAATCGAACGGACGGTTTTTGACATCGTGCGCGAGAACCAGATGCGTGGGATTCCCGACGAGATGCTGGAAGAAAAGAAGGAAGAAATCTTCGATGCCGCCCAGGGTTCGGCCAAGGACAAGGTGAAAATCCGATTCATTCTCGGTAAAATTGCCGACGCGGAAAAAATCAGCGTGTCGCAACAAGATTTGGCCGAGGAACTCACCCGGATGGCCATCCGTGCGAACATGCCGGCCAAAAAGTTGATGGAGCGCCTTAAAGAAAACAATGCGGTCGATCATGTCATCGAAGACATCCGCAATCGCAAGGTGATGGATTTCATCCTCGAACACGCGGTCGAAGGCTGATTTTCGGCTTCCCCCGGTCGGTCCCGCCGATACGGTTGTGCCATGAAACGTGGCCGAGCAACCACGATTGGGATCTTTTGGATTGTCTCATGGCTCGGCATGGCTGGTCCCGTGTCAGCGGAGGGTTGGGACGGCCGTCTGGGCTACACAGTCTTCGCTGGGGATAATCTCTCGAAGTTGGAACGAGGCGAAGTTCTTGGAAGACGGGCAACCCTGGACCGCATGCCGAATTCCATGGCGGTGCAGACTTGCTTCCTCGCGCCCTCTCCTCTGAATCAGGTAGCGGCCGCGCTTCTGGCGTGGGATCCGTCGAAACACCCCGAACTCGGAATCCGGCTTCACCGCGAAATCCAATCCCCAGCAGTCCCGGAAGATTTTGCGGCACTTCAACTGTCTCCTGACCTCGCGCCGGACCGGGTCATCCTAGAGCACTCCCGCGCGTTGAGCGAGAAGTCCCTCGTCCAGTTTGTCAGCCGGGCGGAACTGGAATGGTTCCAGAAGTTCCGCAACGATCCGGCCGCGGCTTGGCGACAGGTTCTGCTCAACCGGACCGTCCGCTATCAGACCAGCGGCTTGAAGGAGATGCCTGCCTTTGACGGCGTCCGGCCCCCGTTTCGACTGCAGGCCGGATGGCAGAATGTGGTCTCCCAAACTCCCAACGTCACCCACCGTTTCATTGATCTTCTCCAGGTCTCTCTCAATGACCCCAAGAGCCACGCGGAGCCCGGATCGAAAAAGTTTTATTGGGAAACACTGACCATCCAGGGGGAGACAACCTTTCTGGTTGGAGCTATTTACCAAATGCCCAATGAAACCTCGATCCGGACTGCTGACCTCCAGTTTTACGTGTCCGCGCATTTTAGCTCGGCCCTGATTCTCTACGAGATGTGGCCTGTGATGTGGAACGGAAAGCCCTCCACTTTGGTGTGGCGGGGGGACTACGTTCTTCTTCCGGCTGCAGTCACCAGCCAGGGGATCGAAAGGATGGCCTCGGAGAACCTCCTCTTGCAGGAGGTCCGGCAGGCTGTTCGGGCCTTCCTGAAGGCCTGTCAGTAAAAAGGGGGCAGGCTTAATCAACCGGCTAGGCACCTGACACCAGCGTGCCGCTGCACGAAGAGCCGGATCCTGCGGTGCAACCAAAGCAATGTTCGCCGAGCGCGACCGGGCGGTCGATGAGGTTGGACGGGTTAATGTCCCAAAGAAACAGGGGTTTCCCATTGCGCCATTGCAGGCCGAGTTGTTGGTTGAAGTCGCAATCATAGACCTCCCCCTGCCAGCCGACGCTTAAGGTGTGGCGGCACATCAGCGCGTTCACGGCGGCTGGATTGAACGATTGGCGCAGGAGATCCATGTAGTGGTTCAACTTGCCGTTGTTTTTCAGCCAGCTCTTGAAGCGGGAGATCGGCATGTTGGTGATGCAGTAGAGCCGGTGAAACTCGATGTCGAAGTGCTTTTTGAGTTCAACCTTATAGTCGACCTCCAACTCAGCCTGGGCGGGGGGCAGTCTGTCCCCGTTGGGATTGTAAACCAGGTCGAGACGCAAGTCCTCGGTGCGACCGTAGCCGATCGAGTTGAGCCTTTGCAGGGCGCGAATGCTTGAGTCGAAGACGCCGTCGCCGCGCTGGGCATTGACGTTCTCCGGGCAGTAACACGGCATGGAGGCGACGATGGTCACGCGGTGGGCAGCAAGGAACTCCGCCATGTCCTCATAGCCGGTTTCGTTCAGAATGGTGAGGTTGCAGCGATCGATGATGGTCCTGACTTGCGGCAGAGCGCGGAGGCGTTGGACGAAGTATCTGAAGTCGGGAATCATTTCCGGCGCACCGCCGGTGAGGTCAACGGTGTGAATGTCGGTGACCGCCAGCCAGTCCACGATGCGGTCAATAGTGTGGCGGGTGATGATCTCCTTGCGCTTGGGTCCGGCGTTGACGTGGCAGTGGATACAGGTGAGGTTGCAGAGCTTGCCAGTATTAATCTGGAGAATCTCCGTGGTCCCGCGCCGCAGGTCGAGGCCGTGGCGGTGCAGGGTGGCGGCAAAGCTGGCGGCCTCTTCAGCGGTGGGCATAAAATGAAAGAGGACGCTTTTCTTCGGCTCCCCTGGGGCGTCCGGCCACTCGACCAAACCTCAGACGGGCGATAGTCTGCAGAATAATGAGGCCAGCCGCCAGGCTGCCGCGAAGGTTGCCCGATATTTTTGATATTCCCGCTGTCCGGGGATAGGTGCGGACAGGGATTTCGACGATTCGCAGGCCTTCTTCAACGGCACGCACCTGCATTTCCACGGTCCAGCCAAAGCCCCGGTCACGCATGTTCAATCGCCGGAACGCTTCGGCGCGGATGGCCCGTTGCGGACCGAGATCGGTGAAGCGGTGGTTCCAGAACTGGTGGATAAGGAACGGAGCGAGCCAGTTGCCGAATCGTTGGGGTGCGGTCATGTGGCGGCGATCGTCGGGATGAGTTCGGCAACCGAGAATCAGGTCGTGCTCTGGGGCGAATTCCGCAAAGCGCTCATAGGCGGCGAAGTCATCGCTCGCGTCGGCATTGCAATAAAGCAGCCAATCAATGCCAGCGGGAAGGTTCTGCGAACCCACCCAGCAGGCGAGGCCGTAGCCGCGTTGGGTCGTTTGAATGACTTCGGCACCGGCCTTTTGCGCGACTTGCGCGGTGTGGTCGGTGCTGGCGTTGTCCACCACGCGAATGTGAGCGAATCCGATTGTGCGCAAACGCCGGACGACGGCTCCGACCGATTCCTCTTCGTTATGCGCCGGAATCACAACCTGGGTGCGGGCGGTAAAGTCCGAAAAGTTTCCGCATCGAGTCGCGGACGGCAGAGAGACGAAGTCCTTCACGGCTCTATCTATGTCACTGCCGATGCCTTGGGGAATTCATTTCCATCAGCAGCAGCTTCCGCTGTCACGGCACTGGCTGGCCGATTCCGCGGTGGCGTTGTAATCCTGGCCTTTGGTTTCGCGGGGATGACGACGGGCGTTGTGGGCGCAGGTGAACGGTGGTGCCTCCGCGGCGGGCACAGGCCGGATCGGATCGATGAAATCGAAGAATCCAGCATAGGGAGCTTTTTTGTAAAGGTTATAGGTCTTGTCACAGACCGCGTAACGGACGCCGCGGGTGAGGCGATGACCATCGTCGTCGAGTACCTCTTTGAAAGGTCCCCGGTAGATGACAGCCTGATTTCGCTCAAAGCACGGTCCCTGTTTGCCCTTGTAGGCTTGGACAGTCATGGAACGGAACTCAATCCCCTCTACGGTGCGCCAGGGGTGGAGGTCGAACTTGAGCACTTCGATGCCGTAAAAGCCTGCGTCCTCGAAGGCCTTAAGAAAATCTTCCTCGGTGAGTGCGCCGGAGATGCAGCCGCTCCACAGTTCGGGATCATTCCTCAGATGTTCCGGCACGGGTTCGTCGGCGACGATGTCGGAGATGACGGCGCGTCCGCCGAGTTTGAGAACGCGGAAGATTTCCCGGAACATTTTTGGTTTAGCCTCGGGTTCCACCAGGTTGAGGACACAATTGGAGACAACGACATCAATCGAATTGGAAGCGACCAGAGGATGTTTGACCCGGAGTTCAGCGGCCAATTCGTCGGCGGCGAGAAAGCTGGCCGCGTCGGAGATGGGGCGTTTCTTCAGCTCGGTGTCGAGCACTTCCAGATCAAGCGCGAGGTCTTGGATTCGGCCTTTGCGGAATTCGACATTGGCATAGCCGATGGTTTTGGCGACGACCGGGGCATTGCGGCGGGCGACTTCCAGCATGTCGTCGGTCATATCGACCCCGATGACCCTGCCGGTGGGGCCGACGACCTGGGAGGCGATGAAGCAGATTTTTCCGGTGCCGGAGCCAAGGTCCAGCACGGTCTCGCCAGGGCGGACG
>CALFVM010000326.1 GCA_937928665.1 uncultured Candidatus Methylacidiphilales bacterium | reverse complement strand
CTCCGCCTCCTCCCGATAACTCCGCCGAAACCGCGAAACTCCAAGCCCGCATCTCCGAACTCGAGACCGAACTTGCCGAAACCAAAGGCAAACTCGCCAGTGCCGAAGCCGAAGCCAACAAGCTCCGCGAGCAAATCACCTCCCTCCAAACCGAACTGGCCGATGTCAAAAAAGCCAGCTCCGCCGGCACCGACCAGATGAACACCCTCCTGGAGGAAAACAAAACCCTCACCGCCAAACTTGCTGAAGCCAACGCCGAAATCGAAAAACTCAAAGTCGGCGAAAAAGGCTCCGTGGCCAACCTTGAGATGCAGCTCAAAAAATCTCGCGACCAGTTGACCATGACCAAAAACGAGAACGAGGCCCTCCTCAAAGCCAACGAAGAGTTCCGCAAAAACCTCCAAGATCTCCAACAAAACCTCGCCGAAACCGCCAAACAACTCGAAGACGCCCGCAAACAAACCCCGGCCCCCACCGCCTCCACCGCGCCCCTCCAAAAAGAAAACCAGATCCTCCGCGACATCGTCGACCGTCAAATCAAAGAACAAGCCCGCCGCGACGCCGCCCAACGCCTCGCCCTCGAAGAAATCCAACGCCTCAACGTCCAGTCCGAAACCCTCGCCACCCAACTCCAAATCCTTGGCTCACCCCTCGTAAAACTCACCGACGAAGAACTCGCCCTCCTCAAAGTCACCCAACCTGCCGTCCAACCGGCTGAGCCCCCCGCCGCTAGCCAGCCCCCCGCCGTCCAAATCGACCAACCCGGTGCCACCATCTCCGCCGAAATCCCCCAAATGGCCGGCTTCGACAAACGCCCTCGCGTCCCCGAAGCCTACCGCACCGTCGCCGCCGAAGCCCAAAAACTCTTCGCCCAACAACGCTTCGACGAAGCCGCCGCCAAATACCAGATCATCCTCAACAACCACCCCGACAGCCTCTACGCCCTCTCCAACCTCGCCGTCGTCCGCTTCCAACAACAAAACTATCCCGAAGCCGAAAAGTTCCTCCGCCGCTGCGTCGAACTCTCCCCCCAAGACGCCTTCTCCCACTCCATCCTCGGCATCGTCCTCTATCAACAGGGCAAGTTCGACGACGCCGTCACCGTCCTCACCCGCGCCGTCGCCCTCGACCCTAAAGATCCCAAAACCCGCAACTACCTCGGCATCAGTGCCTCCCAAAAAGGCATGCAGGAATCCGCCGAACAACAATGCCGCAAAGCCATCGAACTCGATGAAACCTACGGCGATGCCCACTTCAACCTCGCCGTCATTTACGCCACCCAAACGCCTCCCGCCAAAGAACTCGCCCGCCGCCACTACCGCCGCGCCCTCGAACTCGGCGTCCCCCGCGACGACTCCCTGGAGCAAATGATCCGCTAATCGGGAAACTCTCCCCCGCACCCGTTCAACCTCGACTTGGCTCCCATCGTTACCTGCAAGTCACCGCTGGCCATTCCCTCCCGACCTCTTTATCCTCCTGCGTCATGTTTACTCTGCCACCGGGTGACTTCGACGCCTTCATCTTCGATTGCGATGGCACCCTAGCCGACTCCATGCCGGTCCATTTCCTCGCCTGGTCGGCCGCCTTTCACGAAGCCCATCCCGCCATTGATTTCCCCGAAGACTTTTTCTACTCCCTTGGCGGCACCCCCACTGTCGAAGTCGCCCGCATCAACCTCAACCGATTCCCCGGACTCGCCTCCATCTCTCCGGCCGAACTGGCTCACCGCAAAGAAAATCTCTACCTGGAAAAACTTTCCGCCGTCCAACCCATCACCCCCGTCACCGACTTCGCCCGCCAAGCCAAAGCCCAGGGCAGCCCCGTCGCCGTCGCCTCTGGCGGCGATCTCCCTGTCGTCGAAGCCACCCTCAACTACATCGGCCTTGGCGATTTCTTCCCCGTCATCGTTACCCCCAAAGATGTCGCCCGGGGTAAACCCGCTCCCGACATGTTCCTCCTCGCCGCAGAAAAACTCGGCGTCACGCCCGACCGCTGCCTCGTCTTCGAAGACGCCCCGCCTGGCATTGAAGCGGCCCGGGCTGCCGGCATGGCCTGGACCCTTGTCAACTCCCGCCCCGCCTGATCACCGGCTCTCCGGCAGAATCACATCCGTCACCATCCCCTTCTCCGCCTCGACCACCGCCAGACTCCAACGGGTCCGAATCACGTAACGCCCCGGCGGCACCCGGATCAGTGCCGGGAACGGATCAATCGATCCCAGCCGATTCTCAATCCGCTGCCACCCTTCCCGCTCCACCGGACGCAAATAATAGTCCTCGTGGGGATAATAATTGATCTGCCCATCTACCACCTCCCGCGTCTCGTTGAACACCCGCAAATAAGCACTCTCTCCCAAAGCTTTCGGCGTGTAATTGAAAAGATCCGCCCCCACCATTCGGACTAGCCCATCCAGCGTCCACCACGGGTTCCCCTTGAACTCCGAAGCCGGAGTCCGGACCAACTCCGGCTCCACCATCGTCCGCCGCGCCTCCGCCCCGTTCACCCCCATCCATACCAGCCCCACCACTGCCGCCCGTCCAAGCCACGTTTTCATTTCATAAGATTAAGCCCGTGGACGTCCAATGCCAAGCGGCTCTGCTTCTCGCCGCCTCAACGCTCCAGCCACTGCCCCACGGCCCGGCCTAGTGCCGCCACATCCCCCACCGGCCCCTCCAGCGGCACATTCGACCGGGCCAACACCCGCATTCCTTCCCCCGTCCGACCGTGCGTCCCCCGCACCTTCCGCGCATCCAGACTCACCGAGCCGGGTGGCCAACCCCAGAACAACTCGCACGGATCAAACCCTGGCTTGTTATGGATATCGACATGGGTCGCATAGTCCGGCGCCCGACTCCGCCCTTCAAACCACGGATAGGCGAACCAACAACCCGGTTCGGCCACCAACCAGAGATCCCCGCTCCGCCGATGCGCCCAGCCCCTGGCTTCCTGTTCCTTCCGGTCCAAGACTTCCCCGACACCCTTCCTCTTTCCCAATGCCGCCCGCGCCCGCTCCAGTGCACCCGCTCCCCGCACAAACACATGCGCAATTTGATGATCCACCATCGCAAACGCCTCCGACCCCATCAGATCCAAATAATCCATTCCGCCCACCTCCCGCACCC
>CALFVM010000325.1 GCA_937928665.1 uncultured Candidatus Methylacidiphilales bacterium | reverse complement strand
TATTTTGGAACGGGGTTGTTGGCACTTTTTTTGTGCGTAATTTGTCATTTGACGATTCGGGTGTGGCAGGGGCGGACGCAGGTGAAGGGTGCGGTGGCTAAGAAGGGGGCGCAGCCGTTGGCTGAGGAGGTGGATGGGATTATTGAGCAGTTGACGCTGCTGGCGGCGACGCCGGGCAGGACGGCGGAGGATTCGGAGACGGATGCGGTTTTGCGGCGGATGACGGAGTTATCCCTTCAGCATTTGGAGTTGGCCGGGCCCCTGACGGGGTTTGTTTCGGAGCTGCGGCGGGCGAGATCGAGCGAGGAGAGTTCGAAAACGTTTTTGAAGATGTTGAACTGGATGAAGGCCAACCGGACCGCGCTGGGTTCTCCGCCAAGTGCACTTTGAGAAGTTAACTGACACGCATTGCCACTTGGACTTTCCTGACTTTGAGGCGGATCGGGAGGTGGTGATGGGACGTGCGGAAGAGGCGGGTGTGAGGCGGATGATTACGATTGGAACGAATCTGGAAACGAGCCGTGCGGCGGTGGCTCTGGCGGAACGTTATCGCGGAGTGGTGGCGACGGTCGGGGTGCATCCAAATGAAGTGGGGGAGGTTCCGGATGATGCTTATGATGAGTTGAAGAGGCTGGCGGCTCACCCGCGGGTGGTGGCTGTGGGGGAGTGCGGTCTGGATTATCACTATTTACCAAGCCGGACGGCGAAGCGAAACTTTGGGGCAGTGGCGGCAGCGACGCTGGCACAGACGGGGGAGGAACTGGCCTTGGGGCTGGCAGATGGAGCGGTGAAGGCGCGACAAGAGGCTTTTTTCCGGATGCAGTTGGATTTGGCGATGGAGTTGGGTTTGAACGTGGTCGTTCATCAACGGGATTCGTGGGAAGATTGTCTGAGGATTGTGGGGGACTACTGCGGGAAGCTGCGGGCGGTGTTTCACTGCTTCGGCGGGGGAGCCGAGGAGGCAGGGGAATTGATCAAGGATGGCCACCTGATTTCATTTACTGGCTTGGTGACGTTTAAGAACGCTCCGGTGGTTCAAGAAACGGCCGCCCGGGTCCCAGGGGGGGCATTCATGGTGGAGACGGATTGTCCGTATCTGGCACCGGTGCCGCACCGGGGGCAACGTTGCGAGCCGCAGCATGCGCGTCTGGTGGCGGAGAAGCTGGCGAGTTTGCGAAGGGTGAATCTGGCAGCGATCGCCGAGGAGACGGAAAGAACGGCTGAGATGTTCTTCCGTTTTCCCCAGCCGGGCGTTTAGACCGACTGCCGTTGACTCTTGGGGAGGGGTGCTGGGAGCTGCGGCATCAGGGGACCACGAAGATTTTACCCGTGTAGGGGCATTTGACTTCGGTGCCGCTGCTAAAGCCGGTCACATCGACCTCCCCGGCGTAGGGGGCGTAGGGGCTGATGACGCGACCTGCTTTACCCGGGACAGCGGTCCCTTTGGGGAATTGGCGCGGGGCGGGCTGGGCTGCGGTACCGCCCGGGGACCAGGGTTTGGGCTGACCGCTTTCCGGAGGGGGGGGCGGAGGTGGAGGAATGGTTTGGGTAGGAGCACCCACGACGGTTTCAACCGGGGGAGTGTCGGTGGGGATCGGGTCTTCGGTAACGGTGGCAGCGGTCGAAGGCGGGGTGTAAGGCGGGGGTGTTTCGCTGTAGCTACCGCCGGAACCGGAGCATCCGGCAAAGAGTAAAAGAGCAACCGAGCCGAGACAGAAAAACAATTTCACGCAACGGTGTATCTCACAACTTCTGGCGTCCAGCAACCTCGTTTCTTACTGATGGGAACAAACTGTTATTCGGGAAGGGCTCCGGTCAGACGGTTACGGAGCAGGTGGGCAATCCGGCGAGCTTCGTCGAGATCTCCGGCCTGCTCATCCGGGGTGCCGAGCCGACGTTGGATTTGGACGAGGTCGGCGAAGAGTGGGTCGTGGAGGCGGCAATGCCGGAGCCATGAAGCGATGATATGCACTTCGCGGTGGAGCCATTCAGTGGGTCGGAGGGGATGCATGAGAATTGGAGAGGGTAAGGCGAATTCGCCTGGGATGCAAACAACCTAATTATGTTTTTATGGAAAAAGGTTGACCATCCGGCTGGGGAGCACTGGGAGCGGGTTCGGTCAGAAGTTTTTCGATCAGCGAGTTGAGTCGTCGAATCATGGTTCCGGGATGTTCATGGAGACCTGCGGCGATGAGTGCCTGATCGAGGAGTTGCTCGGCGACGGGGGCGGCGAGGTCGGGCCGTTGGGTTCGTGCCCGGGCGAGGCCGTGGATGATGGGGTGGCGCGGGTTAATTTCGAGGTGCGGCCGGAGGGGCGGGATGCCTTCTTCGTCCCGTTTCATGGATTTGAGCATCCGTCGCATGGAGGCCGTGAGGTAGGCTTCGCCTTCGGCCACGGCGGCGGGGCTATCGGCGAGGCGGCGGGAGATGCGGACTTCATCGACGCGGTCGCCGAGGGCTTCTTTGATGAAGTTGGCGACGAGGCGGGCGTCGTCGTCGGAGAGGGCAGCCGGGGCGTCGGAGGATTCGGGGAGGTCGAGTTCGGCTTTTTCGGCGGGGAGGATTCGTTTGCCGTCGAAGGAGCCGATCCGCTCGAGGACGACTTCGTCCCAGGGTTCGTCAGGGAAGAGGACTTCGAGATGACGTTTGGCGAAGACTTCGTAGTAGGGACTGGCGAGGGCTTCCTCGCGGGTGGGGGCGACGAGGAAATAGATCTCTTTTTGGTCGGCGGGCATCCGTGTGACGTAGTCGGCGAGGGAGGTGCGTTGGTTGGGTTCAGAAGCGGAGGAGGGGAAGCGGAGGAGCTTGGCGAGGGCGTCGCGGTGGGTGTGGTCGGCCGCGGCACCTTCTTTGAGGCAGATGCCGAACTCGTCGTAGAAGGCGTGATAGGCGTTGGGATCGCGGGAGGCTTCATCGCCGAGGAATTTGAGGAAGCGGGAGGTGAGGACTTTGTTGAGTTTCTGGATGAGGGCACTGTCCTGCATGGATTCGCGGGAGATGTTGAGGGGGAGATCTTCGCTGTCGACAACGCCGCGGAGGAAGCGGAGCCATTCGGGGAGAAGGCCGGGTGCTTTGGGCTGGATGAGAACTTTTTTGCAATGGAGGGCGACTTCGGGCTCGAGGCGGGTGAAGCCGAACTTCTCAAGGTTTTTCCCGGGGACAAAAAGGAGTGCCCGGATGGCGAGAGGTGCGTCGGCGGTGAAGTGGAGGTGGAAACGGGGGGAGTCGAAGTCGTGGGAGATGAACTTGTAGAACTCGTCGTATTCCTCGCGGGAGACCTCGGATTTGTTGTGGGCCCAGATGGCTCCGATGGTGTTAATGCGGGTGTCGTCGAGGGTGATGGGAAAGGGGACGAAGTTGGAGTAGCGTTTGATGATGCGCCCGAGGTTCTCCGGATCGGCGAAGGATTTGAACTCGTCTTTGAGACGGACGACGATGCGAGTGCCGCGGCGGAGACCGGTTTCGGGAGCAATGGTGTAGGTGCCAGAGCCGTCGGATTCCCAGTGCCAGCCGGTGTCGCCGGGGCGGAAGGAGCGGCTATAGACGGAGACGGACTTGGCGACCATGAAGGCGGAGTAGAATCCAACCCCGAATTGGCCGATGAGATCGAGGCTGTGTTCTTTGGCTTCGGCGATCTGGCGGAGAAATTGTTTGGAACCGGAGTGGGCGATGGTGCCGAGATTTTCGACCAGTTCATCGCGATTCATGCCGATGCCGGTGTCGGTGAAGCTGATGGAGGGGACGCTGGGGTCAACGCGGATGGAGATGCCGAGTTCGAGATCGTCATCGGCAAGGGGTTCACCGGCTTTCTGGTGGAAGCGGAGTTTCTCAAGGGCGTCGGCAGCGTTGGAGATGAGTTCGCGAACAAAGATTTCGCGGTCGGTGTAGAGCGAGTGGATGACGATATCGAGGACTTGCTTGACTTCGGCCTGGAAGGAATGGGTTTCGGGTGCGGACATAGATGATTTCTGGTTGGGGTTGGTTGATGAGCAACTCAATAGAGTATGGCTCCACCCCGTCTGGTCAATCCCCGAGGATGAAGCCAGGGGGTGGGCCAGTTACCCCGTGAGCCAGACGCGGGTGGAAAGGGGGGCGGGGGCACCGAGCTGGAGGCTGCGGGGGATAGGGCACGCGGGGGCGATGATGAGTTCCAGATC
>CALFVM010000324.1 GCA_937928665.1 uncultured Candidatus Methylacidiphilales bacterium | reverse complement strand
GGATGAGGCCGTTGTGGAATTTGATGAGTTGGTGGAGGATGGGGGGGAGCCCGAGTTCGGCCATGGTGGGGACCCGGGTGTTGATGACACGGAAGACGGATTCCCAGCCGCGACGTTGGCGGACGACGGAGGCACGGAAGCGGGCGAGGCCGGGGACTTCATAGCAGAAGTCGATGGAACCGATGGTTTCGACCTGATGGGCCTGGGAGGGGGAGAGGAAGGTGCGGGCGAGGCGTTCGGTCTCGGATTTTGGAAGGGGTGTGGCACCTTCGAACAGGGGTTGAAGGAGGCCAAACTGACGTTTCATGGGGGGCGCGTCGGGTCCGAGGTGAACGTCGGAGGCGCGGCTCTCCATGCCGAGGCGGAGGTAGTCGTCAACGGAGTGAAGATTCGTTTCAGGAATGACCGGGATGTGGTGGGTGGCTTCGTAAACGGCGGGGTCAGGTTCGGGGGCAGCGTGGGAGGCCTCCGCTTGGGCGATGAGTTCGCGGAAAGTCTGAACGTGTTCCGGGGGGAGGATGCCCTGTTCGGCCATGAGTTCAAGGGCACCAGCACCGGGGAGGCGTTCGAGGGCTTTGAGAACGATTTGCTGTTGGTCGGGGGTGATCCAGCCGGCATCGACGCTGGATTGGAGGACATAGTCGTTGTAAGCGGCCGAGCTCATGGGCAGGTCAGTCGAACTTAAGCGCCTCGACCGGGCGAAGGGAAGAGGCTTTTATCGCGGGGTAGACGCCGGCGAGGACGCCGGTGAGGAGGGCAAAGAAGAAGCTGGCGGCCATGCCGATGGGCTCAATGACGGGGGCGGTGGCGATGTTGGCAATGCGGTCGAGAAAGGAAATGAGGCCGAATGCGGCAGCGAGCCCCAGGAGTCCACCGACGAGGGCGAGAAGGATGGCCTCGATAAGGATTTGGAGGAAGACATGGCGGGGGCGGGCACCGATGGCCTGACGGATGCCGATTTCGCGGATGCGGTCGACGATGCTGGCGAGCATAATGTTGGTGATGCCGATGCCGCCGACGACGAGGCCAATGCCGGCGATGAGGCTGCCGGAGAAGCGGGTACGCCAGACGTCGGTTTCGATCTGCTGGATTTCATCGAGTTTTGACTGGATGACGAAGTCTTCGATTCCGCGGTGAGTGAGGAGGAGGGTGCTGCGGACCTGTTCGGAAACGGTGGCGATTTGAGAGACATCGGCGACGCCGACCTGGAGGTCGGTAAGGTAGGGGTCGGGACCGAGGTCGACGCCGGTGTCCATGCGGGCGGATTTGAAGATGATCTGCATGGTGGTGAGGGGGATGAGCACGATGTGGTTTTTCCAGGGGAAGGGATCCCAATGACGGCCCTGGCGTCCGCCGCGTTGGGCCCGACGTTCCTCCTGGGCGCGGAGAAGCCCGGAGGCGGCAGCGCGTTGTTGCCCCTCGGTCCGATAGATGGGCAGGCAGCCAATGACGATGAAGGATTCGCCATTGATTTGGATAGTTTGGCCGAGAGCGGCATCGGGGGACTTGAAGAGTTCCTGCCAGATGCGGCTGCCAAGGACGGCGACCCGATGGTGTTGTTCAAGATCGATGGGGTGAATGCCGCGTCCGGCGAGGATGTGATGGACGTCCATGGTCAAGAATTCGGGTTCGCCACCGACGACGCGTGACTGGAGGCCACGGCCCTGGAAATTGATCCACGCATTTTGATCAACGACGGGGGAGACCCAATGGATGAGAGGAGAGGAGTTGCGCAGGGCGATGGCGTCGAGATAGGTGACGCCGGGACTGATGTCAGCGATTTCGCGCTGGTGGGCGGGGGCAGCGGCGGGGCGGACGATGAGTTTTTCGAAATCGCCGGTTTGGACAAGCCTTTCCCGGAGCGAGTGGGCCATGCCGGCGGTGATGGCGAACATGGTGGCGAGGGAGGCGACACCGAAGACGACACCCAGGATGGTGAGGGAGGAGCGGAGTTTGTGGGAGTAGATGTCCCGGGCACTTTCCTGGATGACGAAGAGGAGGTTCACGGGGGTGCTACTCGTAGCGAAGAGCTTCGATGGGATGGAGGCGGGCAGCTTTCCAGGCGGGGATGAAACCGGCGACAAGGCCGATGAGGGCACCTGAGGCGAAACTGAAGAGGACGGCCTCAAGACGGAGGATGGGGGCGGATTCCGGGGGCGAGATGGAGGTGAGAATCTCGATGAGCCCAAAGCCGCAGCCGAGTCCGAGGAAGCCGCCAAGGACGGCGAGGAGGGCCGCCTCGAGAGTGATCTGGAAGAAGAGGTCAATGGGCCGGGCACCGAGGGCGCGGCGGATGCCTAGTTCGCGGGTGCGTTCTTTGATGCTGGCGAGCATGATGTTGGTGATGCCGACCCCGCCGGCGAGGAGGCTGATCGCGGCGATAATGCCGCCGCTAACGCGGGCACCTTGCACGCCACGTTCGATAAAGTCGAACCAGTCTTCCCGGGTGTTGAAGCCGAAGTCCTGAATGCCGCGATGGGTGAGATGGAGGATGTTGCGGAGCTGATCGATGGCGGAATCAAAGGAAGCCATGTTGGGGACCTTGACGTTGATGGCGTCAATCCGGAGGTCGGGGGCTTCTCCGTTTTGCCCGCCTTTGAAATAGAACTGGGCGGTGGTGAGCGGGATGTAGGCGCGGTTGGCGCGCCAGCGGTCGGCGGTGGGGGCAATGGTGCCGATGACGGTGAAGTTGACGCCGTTGATGGAGATGCTCTGCCCGAGAGGGGATTCGGAGCCGGGGAAGAGGGCGCGGGTGGCATCGGGGCCGAGAACGGTGACGCGGTGCGCGTGATCGATATCGAGGTCGGAGAGGAAACGTCCGGAGTGGACGGACAGGTTGTCGAGACTGAGTTGGTCGGATTCGGTGCCGCGGACGGCATTGGTGTCGTAGGTGAGGGTGCCGCGGCTGAGGGTGGAATTGCCGGGGACGCGGACTTCCCCGGAAATTTTTTCGAGGTGGAGGGTAGAGGAGCGGATGGCAAGGAGGTCGGCGCGGGTCAGGCCGGGGCTGATGTCGCGGAGGTCTTCCTGTTCGGGGGGGACGTCATTGGGGCGGATGCTGAACCGTTCAACGCCGCCATGGGCGACAAGGGTTTGGCGGATTTGGCGGGCCATACCTTCAGTGAGGGCAAACATTGCCATGAGGGAGGCGACGCCGAGGACGATGCCAGAAATGGTGAGGAGGGAGCGGAACTTGTGGGCACCGATTTCCCGGAAGCCTTCTTTAATGCCGAGCCAGAGGTTCATGCGGAGGGAGGGACGGGGACAGGCCGTGGAGGGGGAAGAGGAGGAGGGGGCGGGGGGGGAATGGAGCGTCGGATATCCTTTTCGATTTTGCC
>CALFVM010000323.1 GCA_937928665.1 uncultured Candidatus Methylacidiphilales bacterium | reverse complement strand
CGCATCGGCCATCCGCACAGGATTAGCCATCGCCGCGAAACGTGTCAAACGCGCCCCTTTGCGGTTGACCCCCGGACTAAAAGGTGGGAGGCAACACCATCGTGTCCGCTACCGAATTCACGGCCATCGCCTTCGCCGTTTCCATTGCGGCCGGTTTGGTTGGCTCCCTGACGGGACTTGGCGGCGGCGTGGTCGTCATTCCCGCCCTCGTCCTCCTCCTCGGCGTCGATATGAAATACGCCATCGGTGCCTCCCTGGTCTCCGTCATCGCCACCTCCTGCGGCGCCGCCGCCAGCTTTGTTAAAGACGGCCTGGCCAACATCCGCATCGGCATGGGCCTGGAAATCGGCACCGTCGCCGGAGCCCTCGTCGGCGCCTCTCTCGCCCACCTCATTCCTTCCCACGGACTCGCCATTCTCTTCGGTCTCATCGTTATTTTCGTCGTTGCCACCTCCGGCCGGGGCAAACCTGCCGCCGCCCGCCCCGCCCCAACTCGCCCTCATTGGGTCGACCGCCTGCAGCTTGACGGCACCTACGAGGACGCGGGGCAACCCATTCCCTACCGGGTTGCCCATCTGCCCGGTGGCCTTGCCATGATGGGCGTGGCCGGCCTGGTCGCCGGACTCCTCGGCATCGGTGCCGGCACCTTCAAGGTCATCGCTCTCGACCGCATCATGAGGCTGCCCCTCAAAGTTTCCACGGCCACCAGTAACTTCATGATCGGGGTCACCGCCGCCGCCAGTGCCGGGATTTATCTTAACCACGGCTACCTCGATCCCGCCATCGCCTTCCCCGTCATGCTTGGCGTCCTCGCCGGGGCTGCCACCGGCGCACGACTTCTCCCTGCTGCCAAACCTATGGCACTGCGCTGGCTCTGTAACATCGTTCTCCTCGTTGCCGGTCTCCAAATGATCTACCAGGGTGCCTTCAAATGAATCGCGCCGGCCAAACCGAAGCCCTTGAACGCTCCCTCGCCGCCCTCCTCCGCTGGGGCGTCCTTTTGGCCGCCGCCGTCTGCCTCTTCGGCGGCATCCATTACCTCATCAACTACGGCTCCGAACCCGTCCACGTCCGGGTTTTCCAGGGCGAACCCTCCGAGTTGAAATCTATCCGGGGAATCATCGCCATGGCCGCAGAAAATCGTTCCCGCGGCGTCATCCAGCTCGGGCTCCTCCTCCTCGTCGCCGTTCCCGTCGCCCGCGTCGCCTTGAGCGCCGCCTCTTTTCTCCGGGAGCGCGATTGGACCTTCGCCGGAATCACCCTGGCTGTCCTGGCCGGGCTGATCTTCAGCCTTCTCGCCGAGCGCTAATCACTGATTTGTCAGCAAGACAAAGGCGCAAATCAGCAACCCCGCCAAAATCGGAATCACAATCCCCAAAAAACTCTCAATCGGTTTATACTCACGTGGTTCCTGAGACATCGTCTGAAGGTAACCACGTCACCACCCTCCTTGGCAACCTGCATTTCCGACCGAACCCCCATAGACCCCAGTCCTTGCTGCCTTTCCCCTTGGCGTCTTGACGTCTTCGCGTGACACACCCTGCCTTCTCCCCGCTCACTTCTCACTTCTCGCTCCTCCGGTCTCACCCCAACTCCCGGACCGCCTGAACCACCCTTTCCGGCTCAACCTCATGCAACAGCGTCCCCCCCCGCCCGGGCAAATCTCCTCGCACCAACGGCCAACGGGCCGGGGTTGTCACCACCCGCACCCACTCGCCCCTCGGAGCGAACCAGCACGGGTTCATCCCCCCGAAAAGTACCACCACCCGCTTGCCCATCGAAGCGGCCAAATGAGCCACAAACGAATCCAGACAAACCACACCCCTCGCCCGGCGCACCTCATCCGTCAAATCCCGAACCGTTTGACAGATAACCCGTGGTCCCTCCCACCCCAAGCGCGGCACTCCCGGTCCTTCCACCACGTTCGGCGGAAAGCCTTCCCGAGCCATCATTCCCAGCACACCCAACCATCGTTCCTCCGCCCATAACTTCCACGGCGAGCCTGCGCCGGGATGAACCAGCCAGCCCCCCTGCTCCTCAACCGGACCGGCCCAATCCTGCGGTAACCGGGCCGTCACTCCCAACCGATCCGCCACCTGCCGCCAATCCTCCGCGTGATGTTGCTCTCGCCCGGTCCGATAAAGTTCATCCGTTAGCAAGGGCCCCAGTGCCATCGACAAACTCGCCGCCACCACCCGCACCAGCCCGGGTCGCGGCGGCAAAAGGGCCGCCTCGCGGGCAAACAAATTGCCCGGCACAACCGGGAACCCCACCCGGCGATCATACCCCGCCCGCACCAGGCATGCCTGGGCTCGCGGGTCCGCCCACGCACATACCGCCGTATCTGTCTCCCAACGCTGGCGGGCGGCGCGCAACGCAGCACTTCGACCGCTTGGGGGAAGAGCCAGCACATGCGCATCCGGCAAAACAAGCCGGAAGACATCTGCTGTCCCTGGCGGGGCTGCCGCCGTCACCTGCCAACCCGCTTCCCGCGCACCCCAAACCATGGGCAAAGCCATGACCGCGTCCCCCAGGCGGTGGGTTTCAAGAAGGGTCAGACGCTCCTTCATTTTTTTGTCCCGGCAGGCCAACCCCGCACCGCTCCCCGCCAAAAACACGTCCCTGCTTCCTTCAGACGAGTCCAAGACCAGCCATACGTCCGAAAATACCGGCGATAATTCCCCGGCAAATACCGCCAGAGATGGCGGGCCTCCTTCCATTGATGGATCGCCAGGTAAGTCAGGTTTTGCAGCAGACTGCGGAACTTTCTCCGTGCCCAGGCCTCCGCGCTCACTGGATCTCCCGCACTTTCCGGGGGTAAATGAGGCACCCACACCTCGGTCACAAAACAAAGCCCTGAACTCGACGCGACCCGCATCGAAAAATCCAAATCCTCGCCCAACATCCAAAAATCTGTGCGATGCAACCCGGCATCCCGCGCGGCCCGCACTCGGACCAACTGGCAGGCGCCCGTCGCCCAACACGCCGCGTGCGGCCCGGGTCCCAAGTGGCGCACCACCTCGGCGGGCGCATCGGTTTGGCGGAAAACCCGCCGGGCACCGCGATCCACCGGCTCGGGGAAAGCCCACACCTTGCCTTGCCCGTCAGTCAACAGCGGCACCGCCATCCCGAATCCCCCGGCACGATCCAGGGCGGCCAGGAGCTGCTCCAGCGTTTCCGGAGGAGGCACCGCATCGTCATCCAAAATCCACCAATGCGTCGCCTGGGAGAACCGCGTGAGTGCGGCCTCCTCCGCCGCCCGGAGCCCGGCTCCGCAGCCCTCGTTTTCCGGTAACGACAGATAAACCGTGGGCCACTCTGCCGATTCCACCACCGCCCGACACTCCGGGTCCGCGCCATTATCTGCCACCACCATGCCAGCGACTGGACCTGTCTGGGCTTTCAGCGCACCAAGCAACCGCGCCACCTCCCGATTCCGGCGATACGTCGCCACCAGCACCACCACTCGGGCGTCCCCTGCCATGCCCGCAGCCTACCCCCCGCCTCACCCCGCCCGCAAGCGTTCCCCGTTTCAGTTGAACATGTGCTGGTTATCTGGCGTCACCCACCCATCCGAACAACAGGCTCGTCGGATGATCTGGATGAATGGTCTCTGACAAATCCGTGGATGGATTCGACCATATACTCAATTTGCGCAGCGGTTAACCCCGGATAAACCCCGATAAAAACGGCCTCATTCATGATACGGTCGGCACCGGGCAAGCGAGTAGAGCGTTCTGCATCTGCCGATCCGGTTGCGCCCTGGGCCGAGCCGACGATGCGGAAGGCACCGGGCTGATCTTGACGCAGCTGGACGAACGCGGGTTGGCGGACCAGGTTGCCGCCGAAGAGCATCCGGTTGCCGATTTTCTTAGCGTCGAGATGGCGCACCAGCTCGGTGCGGCTGAAGGGCGCCTCCGGGCGGACCAACATCAGGAAGCCGAACCAACTGCAGTCGGTGCGCCCGCCGGAGCCATCCCACTGGAAAGAGCCGTCCGGATTCCAGCCGTTGGCGTGGGTGGGCAGGGCAAATTCAAAGACGTCCTCCAAACCGGCCAATCCCGAGCGCAAGGCCTGCCAATTTCGCTTACGGTCATCAACAAAGCCGGCCATTTTGCGGAGTTGGGCGCGTCCGATGGCCGCCTGGGGGTCCAGTGGCTTGAGGTTGTAACCGAGGTGGCTGTAGATGTATTTGTGGTCGTAGCCTTCGGGCAACTCGCCCAACTGCCAGCCAAAGCGTTTCTTGCAGGTGTTGTCCACACCGCTGGCGCACCAGCAATCCCGGCCCCAGTCGCGGAAGCTCTCGGCGTAGGTCTTGAGACCCGGACGCCGGATGATGTTGACCGCGCCGCCTTCGCCCATGGTGAGGTGGTGCGGTGGGTAGAAGGATTGGGTGCTGAGGTCGCCGAAGGAACCCGTGTAGGCGGT
>CALFVM010000322.1 GCA_937928665.1 uncultured Candidatus Methylacidiphilales bacterium | reverse complement strand
GGTTGGGAGGCGATTGCACCGATGGCGATGTTCTTTTTTACGGTTCTGACGGCGTTAAGTCTCCATTCGTTTGTCATCATTCCCCTCCTGCTCTGGAGCCTGGGTGGGGTCTCGCCTGTGGCGCATTTCCGTGCGGTCGGTCCGGCCTTGCTGACCGCGTTTTTCACCAGCTCGTCCTCGGCCACGCTTCCCGCCACCCTCTCCTGCCTGGAAACGCGGGCTGGGGTGTCGAAGGAAGTCACCCACTTCGTGATTCCGCTCGGGGCCACCGTGAACATGAACGGAACGGCACTCTACGAATGCGTCGCCGTCTTGTTTCTGGCGCAGGCGTACGGGTTGGAGCTGACCCTGGGGGTGCAGGTGGCAACGGTGCTCCTGGCAGTGGCCACCTCCATCGGCGTGGCGGGTATTCCAGCCGCCAGCCTGGTAGCCATCGTGATCATTCTCAACGTGATCGGCGTGCCGGCGGCCGCCATCGGGGTTCTAATGATCACCGATCGGCTCCTTGATATGGCCCGGACGATGACCAACGTGCTCGGGGACACGGCCGCTGCTGTTGTGATCGCGAGGTCCGAGGGAGAAATAACCCGCCTTGTGCCAACGGTCCCCCGATAAAAAGAGCCAAGTGCTCCCCCGCATTCTAGGGCCCCATCAATCCCCCCTTGCACCCTGCCGGAGCCCGGCTACCCTCCCAACGAATGAATGATCCCATCCGGAACGACTATTATGTGCCCAGCGTCATCGAAACCACTGGGCGCGGAGAACGTGCCTACGACATCTATTCCCGTCTCCTCAAGGACCGGATTATCTTCATTGGCACACCGATCAACGATGGCGTAGCCAACTCTGTGATCGCCCAACTCCTCTTCCTTCAGATGGAAGATCCGAAAAAGGATATCCATATCTACGTCCACTCCCCCGGCGGCTACGTCACCGCCGGCCTGGCCATCTACGACACGATGCAATATGTCACCTGCGACATCTGCACCTACTGCATCGGCCAGGCCGCCTCCATGGGCGCCATTCTTCTCGCCGCAGGCACCAAAGGAAAACGATTCGCCCTCCCCAACGCTCGGATCATGATCCATCAACCCCTCGGCGGAGCCCAGGGTCAGGCAACCGATATCAGCATCCAGGCCAAAGAAATTCTCCGCACCAAAAAGAAACTTAACGAAATCCTCGCCTTCCACACGGGACAACCCATTGAAAAAATTGAAAAAGACACCGACCGCGACTTCTTCATGTCTGGGGAGGATGCCAAGACCTACGGCCTGGTGGACGAGGTCGTGGCCAGTCGGAAACAAATCAAACCGGAAATCACCGGAACCACTGCCGCCGAACCACGGAAATAGGGGTCCAAGCGTCCCCCCACCTTCCCAACCGGCCCAAGTTCTGCTAAACCCTGATTCAATACCATGGCGCGTCCGAATAACCTCACCATGTGCTCCTTTTGCGGGAAAAGCCATGCGGAGGTCCGTAAACTCATCGCCGGACCCGGCGTTTATATTTGCGACAGTTGCATTAACGTTTGCAAAAACATTCTTGATAAAGAACTCGGCGATGACCCGGCGAAAGCATCCCCTCCGCTCCGCGTCCCCAAACCGGCTGAAATCCGGCTCGAACTCGACAAACACGTCATCGGCCAGGATCACGCCAAGCGGGTTCTCTCGGTCGCCGTGCACAACCACTACAAACGTGTTCAGGCCGGCCGCAAAGCCATTCCCGAAGTTCTGCCCGGCCTTGAGGAGTCCGACGTAGAGATTGAGAAGAGCAACATCCTCCTCATCGGTCCGACCGGCTCGGGAAAAACGCTTCTGGCCCGCACGCTCGCCCGGATTCTTGATGTTCCCTTTTGCATCGCCGACGCCACCACGATCACCGAGGCCGGCTACGTCGGCGAAGACGTCGAGACCATCGTGCTTCGCCTCCTCCAAGCAGCCGATTACGATGTGAAGAAGGCGGAAATCGGTATCGTTTACATCGATGAAATCGACAAAATCGGACGGAAAACCGACAACGTCTCCATCACCCGGGATGTTTCCGGCGAGGGCGTTCAACAGGCGCTCTTGAAAATCCTCGAGGGCACGGTTTGTAACGTTCCCCCTCAAGGCGGACGCAAACATCCCCATCAGGAATATATCCAGGTCAACACGGAAAAAATTCTCTTCATCTGCGGCGGAGCATTTGTTGGGCTTGACGGAATCATCCGCCGCCGCCGGGGCGGCAGTGCCCTCGGCTTTGGAACCAAACCCGCACAGGAATCTGCCGCAGAGACCCTCGACCACGTTGAACCCGAAGACCTTCTCCGCTTCGGCATGATTCCTGAATTCATCGGTCGGCTACCCGTGACCGCCGCCCTCCATGAACTCACCGAAGATGAGCTTGTCCAAGTCCTCACCGAGACGAAGAACGCTCTCACCAAGCAATACGCTAAACTCTTTGCCATGGAAGGTGTCACTCTGACCTTCACCAAAGATGCCCTCCGAGCACTGGCTGCCCGAGCTATCGAAAAGGGAACCGGTGCCCGCGCCCTCCGCTCGCTCATGGAACGGCTGACTCTCGACCTGATGTACGACCTGCCCTCCCGGGCGGACGTTGCCGAGGTCACCATCAACCGTGCCGCTGTCGAAGGCTCCCGCACCCCGTTGCTGCGGAAAAAACAGGACAAAGAAGCCGCCTGAAATGTCCCTGAGCCGCGCCGTGTTCTTCGACCGGGACGACACCCTCATCTGCAACATCCCTTACCTAGGCGACCCCGCGCAAGTCCGGCTCATGCCAGGAGCCCGAGAGGCAGTCGACCGCCTGGCCCGGGCCGGATTTCTCCTTTTCCTGGCCTCCAATCAATCCGGCGTTGGCCGCGGTCTCATCACCGTGGACCAGGTTCAGGCCGTCAATCAGGCCATGTTCCATCTCCTTTGTGAGGTCCCCTTCACCGCCGTTTACTGCGCCTATGGGGCTCCCGGCGACCCCCTTGGTGATGCCGAGCGCAAGCCGAGCCCTTACCTCCTCCAACAAGCCGCCCGCGACCATTCGATTGACCTTGCCCGCTCCTTCATGATCGGTGACCGTGGTTCGGATGCGGAAGCCGGGCACCGGGCGGGAGCCCGCAGCATCCTCCTCCTCAACGGGCGCGCCCCTTCCGATCTCGGAGAGGAGGCCCGTTACGCGCACTACCTCGCGCCCAACCTCCCGGCCGCAGCCCAGTGGATTCTTACCGAAGCAGGGGGCTAATCCAGCGACGCCAGATACCGTTCCGCGTCAATCGCCGCCATGCAGCCCATGCCCGCTGCGGTGATCGCCTGCCGATAGACATGATCCGCGCAGTCCCCCGCGCAGAAGACCCCCCGCACGCCCGTTTCACTTCCCCGCACCGTCCGCAAATACCCGTTCTCATCCATCGGCAACTGACCTTTGAACATCTGCGTATTCGGCACGTGTCCAATGGCCACAAACACCCCGGCACAACCCAATACCCGCGTCTCGCCACTTACCGTGTCCCGAAGCCGCACCCCCGTCACCTGATCCTCAGCCACCCCGAGCACCTCCTCCACCACACTGTTCCAGACCGGCTTGATCTTCCGATGGCCCAGCGTCCGCTCCGCCATGATTTTTGAGGCCCGCAACTGGTCCCGGCGATGCACCAGAAACACCTCGGAACCAAAACGGGACAGATACATCGCCTCCTCACAGGCCGAATCCCCACCGCCCACCACCACCAACGGCTTGTCCCGGAAAATCGGGAGTGCCCCGTCACATGTCGCGCAATAGGTCACCCCTTTGTTCTCAAGTTCCTTCTCCCCGGGCACCCCCAAGTGACGGTGCCCCGCGCCGACGGCTACAATGAGGGCACGGGTCTCCAGGACCTCTCCATCCACCGTCACCCGGATCGGCTCCGCGTTGACGTCCACCGACTCGACCTGGCTGAAGTATCGCACTTCCGTGCCGAACCGCTTCGCCTGCTCCTGCATGGCCATCATCAATTCGTTTCCGTCAATCCCCTGCACAAACCCCGGATAATTCTCCACCACCGTTGTCGTTGTCAGCAGCCCCCCCGGCTGCACACCGGTGATCAGGAGCGGTTTCAGGTTGGCCCGTGCCGTGTAAATCGCCGCCGTCCACCCCGCACAGCCTGACCCGATGATAATGACATTTTCCATGATGTATTCCCTTTTCGAAACGTTCCTCATCTTCTGTCGGCACTCCCCGCCGTCAAGCCCGCCGGGGCAAAAATTCGCTTCCCCGCCCTGCGCCATCGTTCTACATTCCCCCGTGTCCAACCCCGACAAACTCGAAGAAATCTTTCGCCTCCAAGAGCAACTCAACCAGCGGATCGGCGTTGATTTGCGCCATCTTTCCGACGAAGACAAAGCCAAGTGGGTCCTCAACTACACCCGCGCCATGACTCAGGAAATCGCCGAACTGGTTGACAGCGTACCCTGGAAGTGGTGGGCCAAATACCAGACGTTCGACCACCAGAACGCCAGGGTCGAAGTCATTGACCTCTTCCATTTTCTTATTTCCATTGCCCAAACGCTAGGAATGACAGCCGACGATGTCTTCGAAGCCTATCTCAAAAAGAACTCCGTCAACCACCGCCGCCAGGATGAGGGCTATGCGGTCAAACAAGAAGACGATAGTCGGCATATCTAAAAAAAAGTTGTTCTCGCCCGTTTGACGATAAGTGAAACCCACTTACGTTCCAGCGTTGGATGGTTAGGCTTGTCCGCTTCCGTTGCCGGAGGCTCCTCACCTTCCGCGATCAACCAGGAGTTTCGTTATGCCAACACGCCCCGCCAGCATGCGCGGAATAAGCAGGATTGATTCCGGCAATACCCATGGCTGGTTTGTCCGCGCCTACCGTTCCGGCAAAACCCATTCCAAGTTCTTCAGCGACCTCAAAAATGGAGGCAAACCTCAGGCACTTGCTCTTGCACGCGATTATCGGGACCAACTTCAGAGCAAATTGGGTCCGCCCGCCCCGCGCTCCTACCGCCTCATGCGCGTCAACCGGAACAACACCACCGGCGTCATTGGGGTCAGTCGCACCCGCCGCGTCGCCCCTGACGGCGTCGTCCGCTACTACTTCACGGTCTCCTGGCGGCCGGAACCTAACGAAGCTCGCAATCGCTCCTTCTCCATCCAGTCCCTCGGCGAGAAAAAAGCCTTCGCCCTCGCCTGCAAGTTTCGGAAGGAAATGGAGAAAGAGATCAAAGCCAAAGCCAAGGCTCTCGACGCCAAACTCAAGGCCGAGAAAGCCGCCCGTCGCGCCCAAGAGTAACCGTCACATCCGGGTTGAGCCGGGAGCGTCCATCTGGCACGCTCACCGGTCATGTCCAGCAAGTCCCTCCCGTTGAGCGTGACGATGATTGCGCGCAATGAGGCCGCCAATCTTCCCCGCTCGCTTGCGCCGGTGGCGGACTGGGCCGCAGAAATCATTGTCGTGATTAACGACTGCACCGACAACACTCGGGAGGTCGCCTCCGGCTTCGGTGCCCGGGTCGAAGAACGGCCTTGGACCTGCCGGCGTGATCAAAAGAATGTCGCCCTCGACCTTGCGACCCAACCCTGGGTCCTGGCACTTGACGCCGACGAAGTCGTTACCCCGGAACTCCGCGAGGCCATCACCCGTTTTGTTCAAGCCGATGGCGCGGGGTTCGATGGAGCCCGCTTCCCCCGTCGGACCTGGTTCATGGGCCGATGGATCACCCACGGCGATTGGTACCCCGACTACAGCCTCCGCCTATTCCGCAGGAAACAGGGGTGCTGGAGCGGTAGCCGTGAGCACGACAAACTCCACCTTGACGGGACTCTTACTACCCTCCCCGACCATCTCGATCACTACTCTTTTCCCTCCCTTCTCGACAACGTCCGGAAAATCCCCGAATACGCCGACGCCTTCGCTCGTGAACAGGTCGAAAGTGGGCGACGCTGGTCGCTCTTGCACACCCTTTTCCGACCCGTTTGGCGCTTTATCCGTGGTTACATTCTCAAGCGCGGTTTTCTCGATGGTTTTCCCGGATTCTATATCGCCACCGTCACCGCCCTTTACACCTTCGTTCGTTACGCCCGCTGGTATGAGAGGGAACGCCTTGGCGATAATCCCGCATGAAACAACCAGCCTGGTTCACCTCGCTCAAACAGTTCCCTGCCCTTTGGGACGGTGGCCTTCCTGCCCTCACTTACCATAAAGTTGGACCCCGCCCCTGGCGCGTCCGGCTCCGCGGTCTCTACCTCTCCCCCGCTCTTTTCCAGCGCCAAATCACCGAACTCTCCCAAGCCGGTGCCTCCTTTCTCTCTCCGGACGACTTCATCCAAAGCCAGCTTCCTGCCTCGGGGGTCTTCCTCACGTTCGATGACGGTTTTCTCAACACCCTGCGATACGCCCTCCCCGTCCTTGTTGCCCACCAAGCCACCGCCATCCAGTTCCTCGTTGCCGACCGGCTCGGACGATTCAACGGGTGGGAAATCGCCCAGGGCGAAACACCCGAGCGTCTGATGGACCGCCGCGACGTCCGCGAATGGCTCTCTGCCGGACAACACATCGGTGCCCACACCCGCACCCACCCTCGCCTCCACCAGATCCCTCTCCGTCAGGCCCGCGACGAAATCTTCGGTTCCAAGAAAAAACTCGAGGACACCTTCGGTCGCCCCATTCATCACTTTTGCTATCCCTACGGCGAATTCTCCCAACCCATCGCAGATCTTGTTGCCGAAGCCGGCTACCGCACCGCCTGGACCACCCGTCCCCACACCAACCCCCCTGGAGCTGACCCTCTCCTCCTTGGCCGTTTCACCGCACGCGGTCCCTCCTTCCGCCTCTTCCCCAGACGACC
>CALFVM010000321.1 GCA_937928665.1 uncultured Candidatus Methylacidiphilales bacterium | reverse complement strand
GGAAGTGTTGCCGCCAGGGTATAGCTTCAACCTTGAGGGCGGTGCCCAGACCTTTGCCGAGAGCTTTGCCACCCTCCAATTCACTCTCATTCTTGGACTCATCATTGCCTACATGGTCTTGGCCGCGCAGTTTAACAGTTTCGTGCACCCGTTTACCGTCCTGCTGGCCCTGCCTTTCTCGCTTACCGGCGCCCTCCTGGCTCTCAGGCTGACGGACCTTTCTATCAGCCTTTTCAGCGGGATTGGGATTATTCTCCTCATGGGCATTGCCAAGAAGAACTCGATTCTCCTCGTTGAGTTTGCCAACCAAATTCGTGAGCGGGATCGCCTGGCATCGCATGAGGCGATGCTGCGCGCCGCGCCCATCCGGCTCCGTCCCATTCTGATGACTTCCCTGGCCACTATCGGTGCTGCCGTGCCCCTCGCGTTGAGCACGGGGGCGGGAAGCGAAACGCGGGTGCCGATGGCGGTGACAGTGATGGGGGGGATGATGGTCTCGACAGCGTTCACCTTATTTGTTGTCCCCTGTGCGTATAGCTTGTTGTCACGCATGGAGATACGCAGGACAGAAGCAGAGATCGCGGAAGATGAAGCCGAACTTCGCCGGGACTATCGGCCTGACGTTCCAGCGTTGAGGAGAGGCCGGGCAGGTCGTGATGAGTCAGGGGAGAAAACGAAGGTGATTAAGGAGCAAGAATCCTAATACTTTCCGTAATCAAACAGTTCGGACTTTGCAATCCACGAAAAAGTTTCACAATTGCCATCGGGTTGGTTCAAGAGTTGCTTCGAGTCGGCGGGAGCGGAATCAACCATCAATCGGTAGCGAACGAAAGGACCCACTTATGAATACGCCCACGTCTTCCTCCTCCTCACTCGAGCAGCAAGCTCAAGCCCTTCGGCAGGCCATGGCCGATCCTGCTTCCAGCTCCTTGCACGTCAATGATCCCGTGCTGCGGGATGAGCCACTTGAGTTCGAGACCAGTGCCCACAAGTTCGAACTGCAGCAGGCCGAGACCGAGCAACGCGAGCCTCCTGCCTACGAGCATTTGGGGGAGTTGCCGGAGTCCTATGGCACCCGGCGCCTGTACCTGACGGCACGGGATCCGTATTTTCTCTTCGCGTATTGGGATTTGCACCACCACCAGATTGCGGAAATGCAAAGCTGGGCTCATGACGGCAAAGTCTTTCTGCAGGTGTATCATGCCTCGGGTGCCCGGGTGCAACAGATTCAGATCTACCCGAACACCCGGGAGTGGTTCCTCCACGTCAACCAGCCCGATACCGTGTTCTATGCTGAACTCGGTTACTACAATCACGAGGGGCACTTCGTGGTCGTTTCCCGCTCGGGCGTGGCCGTGACCCCGCGCGATAATCTTTCCTGGAAAACCCATGCTCAGTTTGTCACCATTCCCTTTAGCTTCACCTTCAAACAGCTCTTGGAGCTGGTGGCCACTGAACAGAAAGAGGGCGAGGATTTGGCGGAGACTTTGGCGCGGTTGCAGGACCAAGGTTATCCGTTCCCTTTCCCCACTCATTCCGTCGAGCCTCTTTCCGCCGAAGCGCGGGAAAAGATCGACGCATTGGTGGCCGACGGCGACATCGTGCGGAGGACCCGCGTCGGCTCCTTCGACCTGGTCGATGTTCTCAAACGTCGTTTGAGCGAGCAGCGGAGCAGCGGTCAGTGGACCAGCAGCATGAGCAGCCCGTTTGGTGCCTCGTTCGGAGCCGCCAGACACCGCGGATTCTTCATGAACGTCAACGCGGAGCTGATTATCTATGGCGGAACTGACCCGGACGCCAAAGTTCGGATCGACGGGGAGGAAATCACCCTGGGGCCGGACGGTAAGTTCTCCTACCACTTCAACTTTAAGGACGGCAAATATCACATCCCGATCGACGCCACATCGCCGGATGGCGAAGAGGTCCGCTCGGCTCTCCTTTCCTTCCTGCGCCTGACCGCGACTACGGCGGGAGTGGATGCGACGCCTCAGACACCCCGCCCGACCCCGTTTGGGGAGATCGCCGACTGATTTCAGACGGCGAGAGTTATTTCAGACGGCGAGAGCTGCCTGGCCCGGAAACCGGCTGGCCCGAAGGCCGGAAGCCAGAGAAAGTCGGGTGATAATTTCCGTGCCCGTTCCGGCTCCGGATCTCGGGCTGTCAGGGAACGATCCGGAAAGTTTGCTCGGCGGTGATCTCTGGGTAGTTCGCCAGGATGGCCTTAACGGAATAAACGCCGGGGCGGAGTTTTCCGGCCTTGTCTGCCAGTGGCATTTCGTCGGTGTAGGAGAGCCGTTCCTTGGGGTTCACGTTGCTGGATCCAATCGCTTGGACAAACATCTTATCCGCCGACCACTCGTAGATAAGGCGGCCTTCCGGATCGAGGATGATGTAGTCAAAGCGCTGAGCGTCGGGGAACGAAAGGATGTAAGACCGCTTGCCATTGTTAAAAACACGGAACTGCATGCGGGGCTTGAGATCCGTCTGGGCGGCCCGCAGTGCGGCCAGTGAAATCTCCGGCGGATCAATGGTTAACTCAGCGGAAAAATCAGAGAACCGGATTTCATTGGCCCGCTGCACCCGTTCGGGGTCGCCTGCAAAAATGCTGAATCGCTTGCCTCCACCTGTTCGGAACCGATCCGGGATGTTCTCACGTGACGGGCTGATGTCGATGGCCGCCAGAGGACTGACCACCAAAACAATGGCGATGAACGTTGCCACAGGCTTCATTAACAGGGTAAGTTACCGGGATGAGGCCACCTTTCAATGGTTTTAGAGCGGCCTTGGCGGGGGCCATTCTTCTCGCTGCACTCCACGGAACGGCCGAGGCGGGCAGTTCCGGGCCCAAGGTTCACATGCGATTTCATGTGCAGGCTAACGAAGTCCTGCCGAAAGAACAGTTGGTCCCGATCCAGTTGCTGAACCCGCCCCAGCTTATCTATGTGCGCAAGTTACCGGAAGTGACCGAGCGTCATTTCCAGTCCATCCAACGACTGCCCAGTGGTGCGGTCCTGATCCAGCTTAATCAGGCCGGAACCAGCCTGCTCGATGCCGCGACCAGCTCTTACCAGGGCATGGTGCTGGTTGTTCTCTGCAACGGACGGGTCCTTTATGACGCGGTCATTGATGTTCCCCTGCGCGATGGGCGTTTTATCATCCCAGGGGGAATGACGGACGAGGAAATTCTGGCATTTCAAAAACTGATCGAGCGCAACCGTCGAGCTTAGCCTTCGTTCGGCCAGTTTTTGAAGGTGGGCGGATCTTTCGAAAGGTGCCCCACCCGGAGAACCCGAGGCCTTCCAGATGCGCAGGGTCAATGCGCAAGCAAGCCGGCGGCCCTTGCGAGAATCCGGCACCTCTGCCGGTGCTGACCAA
>CALFVM010000320.1 GCA_937928665.1 uncultured Candidatus Methylacidiphilales bacterium | reverse complement strand
TCATGAAGGTCAGTTGACCTATGCGGCGGAGGGTTTCGAGTTGTCGGAAGATCTCGGGCAGTGGTGGTTTCGGGAAACCAATGGACTGCCACTGCCTTTGGGTGGGAATGTCATCCGCAAAGCACTCGGGCACCCGGTGATGGAGGAGGTCTCCGCTCTGCTGACCGCCAGCATTCGCTACGGGCTTGATCACCGGGCTGCCGGGGTGGAACACGCGCTGCCGTTGGGCCGGGGTTTGGACCGGGCCATGGCGGATCGCTTTATCGGGATGTACGTTAATGACCTCACGCTTGATTACGGTGAGCGGGGGCGTCAGGCCATCCGTGAGTTTCTCGGCCGGGGCCATCGTCTTGGGGCGATCCCGGAACCGGTGGAGCTTGAGTTTGTGGGTGCTTGACGGAGAGATTCTGGCTTTTTGACGGCGTTCCGGCTAAGTTATCCGCATGAAAGGAGGAAGCAGCGTGTGGCTTGCCGGACTGGGCTTTGCCATCCTCCTGTTGGGGACGGGCTGCTCCACTCCGGAAACAAGAGCCCGGGAAAAAGAAGTGGCGTTTGCCAACTTGGCACCGGCCCAACAGGCCCTTGTCCTTCAGGGAAAAATCGAAGAAGGATTGACTCCGGATGCTGTTTACATCGCGATGGGCCGACCTTCCCGCATTACCGAGGCGCGGCTGGAACGCCGCTCGTTGACCCGTTGGATTTACGGACGGACACAAACTGACTACCTGCCCAACTACCGGTTTCGCTCCGTTCTCCTGCCCAACGGCCAGATTTATCTGGCACCGGTTTACCAGCCGGATGCGATCACCACCTGGATCGACACGTTTGCGGTCATTTTTGAAAAAGGCAAAGTGATCGGGTGGGAAGAGCTTTAAGCCCGTTCGGACCCGGCAGGGACCAAAGTAAGCAGGGTCAGCTCGGGCGGGCAGGCGACGCGAAAAGGAACCCCGACCATGCCGAGGCCGCGATTGGTGTAAACCTGGAGGCTCCCGACCCGATGAAGCCCGGCGGCATATTTCTGGCCGTAGCGCGGCAAGATGGGGGGTCGGAAACCCGGCAGACGAACCTGGCCGCCGTGACTGTGCCCGGAGAGCTGAAGGCGGATGCGCGGGTCGGCTGAATAGGCATCAGCAAAGTCAGGTTCATGGGCCAACAGCAGCACCGGCGCTGTCCCGGCATGGGCTGACATGGCCGATTTCACCTCGGGTTTCCCGCCCCAGGCCGAATCCACACCGGCCAGAAAAAGTCCGTCGGGCAGGAGGACACCCCGGTTCACCAGCAGCTCAGCTCCCATGCCTTGCAAGCTCCGCTCCACCTGACCCCGGCCGTGCCAGCGGTCGTGGTTGCCCATGCACCCGAAAATCCCCAGGCGGGCGTTCATCCGTCCGATCCACTGGGCCAGCCGTTCCAAACCGGACCGGTTGCTTGAGATGAAGTCCCCGGTTAACACGAGCAAATCGGGCCGGGCCGCACGGACCTGGTCCACCACCCGCTCCATCAAGCGGCCGCTTAGGTAGCCGTCTGCATGAAAGTCGCTCAACTGGGCCACGGTCCATCCAGCCAGGCGATCGGGCAGTCCGGCGACGGGGACGCGCACCCGCTCGACCGAGAGCCAGTCCGGCTCAATCCACCGCGCATAGGCCGGGACCGCCATGCCGGCGAGGCCAACTCCGGCCGTCCAACCCAGAGCCCGGCCCACCCATTGCCGTCGTGTCCAGCCGCCTGGGGACTCTTGCTTCAAATCAGACCTTTTGCTTCCAGCTCGTCCAGGCGCCGGTCGTCATTCTGATGGATTACCTCGATCACGCCGGGCAGCTCCACCACCGCACCGAGTGGGAGGATGTTGTCCTCATGCGGATCGCCGCTCGTCTCCATGACGAACGCGTTTTCACTCACATATACCCAGGTGAAATCATCTCCGTGGAGAATCCGGAACTCCATGTGTTCCGCCCACATAATGTCGCCTCCGGCGGTAATCGCCAGGGTCGCAGCACCCGAGGGGCCGGGCATTAGTTGCTCGACCCGCTCAAAGTTTTCCAGCCAGAGGTCCACACAACCGAGAATCGCTGGACGGTTCAGAGGTTGGGCAAACAGAGCCACATAGCCTTTCGTCAACATCCCCTGCACAGTAAACCCGGAACTGCGCCGGGTCGATCCCCTTTCCATCCGCAAAAATAGGGTTGGTTTTCGCGGTGTCGCTGGCACGTTAGCGTTTCCGGAGTTCGTCCGGCTTGATATGCTTTCTGGACCCCACCAACCGCAGCTTGATCTTGAGCCCGCCGATGATCCCGCGTCGGCCGGAGGTTCTGCCAAGCCGGGAAAAGCACCGTTTGAACAATGGGTCTGGATTGGGCGCGGGATTCAGGGGGCCGTGTCCGGACTTTTCACCTCCCTCCTTGCTACGGTCCGGCACCGGCTCGATGGTGCCCGGGGAACGGTGCCTCCTGACGCGGCTTCACCCCTCGGGACGGGCTTTCGACCAACCAAACGCCACTATGTCGGTGCTGCGGCCGCCCTCCTCACCGTCGGGGGTATTGGTTTTGCGCTCGGGACCTGGAAGGGCGCCGAACTTCAGGAAGGCTTACTGCAAACCCTCAATCAGGAGCGGTCCCGCCTGACAGCCGTGACCGAGCAGGCAAACCGGCTTCAGGAGGAACTCAATAACCTCCGCCTCCAGGCTCAGGCCGCGGTCAACGAGGCCAGGCTGGCCGCCTCCAAGCTGACCGAGCGGGAACGGGAACTCAAACGGTTCGATGGTGTCCGGGGAGGTATGACCATCAACACCTCTCCCGAGGGCGCGGTCGTGCGGGTGGGTGGGGATGCCGTTCTGACCACCCCCGCTTCGTTTGAGGGGCTCCTCGCGCAGACCTACCCGGTGGAGATTGAGCTGCCCGGCTACGAGCCGGTTACCATGCAAGTTGAAGTCTCCCCGCAGGCATTCACCGACCTGGGGACCATCACCCTGACCCGCCAGTTCGGCGGACTCAACCTGGAAAGCGATCCGCCGGGCGCCCACTTCGAGCTGGTCGGCCCGGATTTTTCCAAAACAGATAAAACCCCGGCCGGGCTGACCAACATCCCCACCGGCACCTACCAACTCAAACTGAGCCAGCCTGATTACCCGGTCCTGGTCCGCGAAGTCATCGTGGAAAAAGGCCCGCCCCAGACCGTTTCCTGGGCCTTCGGTCCGGGCAAACTCATCGTTAAGACCGAGCCGGAAGGGGCTGACGTCATCCTCGACGGCCAAACCGTGGGCAAATCCCCCGTCTCCCTCTCCCTAAAAAGCGGCAGTTATACTGTTGGAATCAAGTTTGCCCCGTGGGAGGCCCAGGAAAAAATGGTCGTGGTTTCCAAAGGCGAACTCACCGACGTCAGCTTCGAGCTGACCATGGCCCAGGCCGAAATCAAAACCTCCCAACCGGGTGTGGCCATCTGGTGCGGCGACACCTTCCTCGGGCGCAGCCCCCTGACCGCGGAAATTCCCGTGGGGCGGCACACCGTTTGGGCCGTGGCCCCCGGTGCCAAGCCGCAGTCAGCCACCATCGAGCTGGCCCAGGGCGAAATCAAAAACATTCAGTTCGGCGCCCTCGAAGCTCTGCCCTTGCCGAAATTGGAGGGGGCACCCCAGGAACAATACCTGGAAATTTATTTGCGTGCGCAGGAAGGTGACAAGCTCGCTCAGGAGGGAAAGGCTTTCGAAGGCTACCTGGTGCTTCAAGAAGTTCTCGAGCGGGTCTACCGCTTTCGCAAAGACTTCCCCGATTTTGAAAACGCCGTGGTCATGAACCGTGAACGGTCCGTGCGGGCGAAACTCGAGGCACTGGAAACCGGTCAGGCTCTCACCCGCACCACACTCCGGCCCGCTGCGCAACTGCCCAAAATCGTCCTGCCCCAAATCGAGACGGACCCGCCCGAATAAGTTCTCTGTGAAAATCTCGAAGAAAAGCGAGTACGCCGTGCGGGCACTGGTCGAACTCGCCGCCCGCCCGGCCGAGGGCGGTTGGGTCCAGATTTCCCAGATTGCCGAGGCCACCCACCTTCCCGAAAAATATCTGGAGCAGATTCTTCTCGGTCTGAAGAACGGCGGTCT
>CALFVM010000319.1 GCA_937928665.1 uncultured Candidatus Methylacidiphilales bacterium | reverse complement strand
GCCCGCGAGGCCGGAGCATCCACCCTCGAAGCCTGCATGGCTTCCAGCATCACCCAAGCCCGCGAGGGCACCCTCTATCTCATGTGCGGCGGAAACCGCGAGGTTTTTGAAACCGTCCGACCCATCCTCTCCGACCTCGCTGCCCACGTCCGCTACGTCGGAGAAACCGGACGGGCCGCCCAGGTGAAGGCTCTTGTGAACATGGTCATGAACATCAACACCGCCGGCCTGGCCGAAGGCCTTGGCCTCGCCGACGCCCTCGGCCTCGACCTCACCATGGTCCGTGAAATCTTCGCCCAGACCGGTGCAGCCTCCCGCGTGCTGGAAACCGACGGGGAAGACATGCAGAACCGCGACCATGCCTGCTTTTTCTCCGCCGCCCATGCGGCCAAAGACTCCGGCATCGCCCTCGACTTGGCCCGCCGTGCCGGACTGACCCTTCCGCTGGCCCAGGCCACCCTCGCCCAATATCAGGAACTCGTCGCCCGCAGTCTGGGCGAACTCGATAAATCCGGCGTGGCCGAGCTGACCTTCCCCGGTCGGGGACAATCCGCCCGCTAACCGCCGCCCTTGCCAAACGCGCCCTGACCCGGTGGAATCATGCAACGTCTTCCCCCGATGCGCCCAGGCTCCACCCACGACGGTCTCGGTTTTGTTATCCTCATCTCTTGTGTCGCGGCACTCGGCGGCTTTCTCTTTGGTTACGACAGCGGCGTGATCAACGGGGCGGTCGAAGCCCTCCAGGCCGCCTTCCACGCCGGCGATATCGCCAGTGGATTTAACGTTGCTTCCATGTTGCTCGGCTGCGCCGCCGGCGCCTTTCTGGCCGGACGGATCGCCGACCGGTTCGGACGACGTCCCGCCCTTTTTGTCGCGGCCATTCTCTTCGCCATCAGTTCCCTCGGCGCGGGCATCTCTTCCGGTTCACTCGAGTTCGTCATCTACCGGGTGCTGGGCGGGCTGGCCGTCGGCGCGGCCAGCGTCATCGCTCCCGCCTACATCGCCGAGGTTGCCCCACCCGCCTACCGAGGCCGGCTCGCCTCCCTCCAACAGCTCGCCATTGTCCTCGGCCTCTTTTCCGCCTTTCTCATCAACTACCTCATCGCCGGAGCAGCCGGCGGTGCCGGGCAACCCTTCTGGTTCGGCTACCAGGCCTGGCAATGGATGTTTTGGGCCGAGCTTGTCCCCGTCGTGCTCTTCTTCGTTGGCCTCATCTTCATCCCGGAATCGCCCCGGTTCCTCGTCGCCGCCGGACGGCTCCCCGAAGCGGCCAGCGTCCTCAGCCGAACCTCACAGGAGGGAGATGCCGAGGCCAAAGTCCGGGAGATTCAGGCCACCTTGTCTGCTGACCACCGGCCCCGTCTGGCCGATCTGCTCGCCCCGGACACCGGCAAGATTCGGACGATTGTCTGGGTGGGCCTGGCCATCGCCGCCCTCCAACAACTCGTCGGAATCAACGTCGTCTTTTACTACGGCGAAGTCCTCTGGCGCGCCGCCGGTTTCACCGAATCAGATGCCCTGAAAATCAACGTGTTCGGTGGCACCATCAATGTCGGTGCCACCCTCGCCGCCATGGCTCTGGTCGATCGCTGGGGCCGCAAGCCCCTCCTCCTCCTCGGTTCGGTCGGGATGGCCCTCACCCTCGGCACCATGGCTCTGCTTTTCGCCACCGCCGCTCCCGGCACTGATGGCACGCTCTCGCTCGGCCCCTGGACCGGCCCCGCCGCCCTCGTCGCCGCCAACGCTTACATCATCTGCTTCGGCATTTCCTGGGGCCCGGTCATGTGGGTCATGCTCGGCGAAATGTTTCCCAACCAATGCCGCGGTGCCGCCCTCGCCGTCGCCGGCCTGAGCCAGTGGGGCGCGAACTTTCTCGTTACCATGACCTTCCCTCTTCTGCTCACCGGCATCGGCCTCGGTGGCGCGTACGGCATCTATGCCGGCTTCGCTGCCGCCTCCTTCTTCATCGTTCGCGCCATCGTTCAAGAGACTAAAGGAAAAACCCTCGAAGCCATGCGCTGACCTTTCGTCCGCCGGGGCAGCGTCCGGCCCGGCACCCACGAACTGCCGACCAATGTGGCCCGGGGGAAGTCCGGCACCCCGACGACACCCCCCTGAATCATCGCGACCAGCATCTCCACCGCCGTTTCTCCCACCACGTCATTGTGCTGATCCATGCCCGCCCAGCCCGGATGATCCGCCCGCCGCTCCAATTGCACCAAACCCACATCCCGCGGTACCCGCCATCCCGCCGCCCCCAGCCAACGCCGAACCTCATGATACAGCGTCAAAATCGCATCCGGACGTTCCCGCTCCAGCCATCGCTGGAACAGTTCCGGACGGGCGCGCGCCTCGGCCACCCGGACAAAGGGCCGGAGCCGCTGGTGCTTCCGCAGACTTTGCTGGGCCACCAGAAAACCGCCCGTGAACCGCCCCAAGGTTAACCGGTCAATCGTTTCGTCCAAAACCAGTGCGGGCCGCTCGTAACCGGCGGCAACCGTGGCCCGAAAGGCATCCAACACAAGCCGGTGATGATCGGCGCAGGCAAAGGAGAGAGCCGGTTCCCGCGTGGCCACACCCGTAACCACACACGGAAACTCCCTCCAAAGCGGCCGGGCCGCCTCCGGGAGGCGATCCTCTCGCATCAGACCCACCGCTACCGCCCCCTCAATCCCCCTGGCCCGCCACACGCGGCCCATGGCCCGGGCATCCAGTAGCGGGTCAGCCAGCCAGAACTCGTCCAGCACATAACCCAGTTGCCGGGCACGACGATGACAGCCTGCCACATAGGCGGGCACCGTCGGGTGGCGGGTGAAGGCCAGCGGATCTTCGTTCGCATTGAGCAGAGCCAGCGTGGCGCGAAAACGGGTCTCCGGTCCCGCCCGCGCCCGAGCCAGTGCCCGGGCAAGAAGCGGATCCTTCCGGTAGCCCAGTTCAGCCGCAACTGCAATGATGCGGCGGCGGGTTCCTTCGGGGATTTGGGGATCGCCCCGGAGTGCCAAAGAAACGGCGTTGAGAGAAACCCCGGCAGCCCGGGCGACCTCACGCATGGAAGGAGGACGACTCACCACTTCCGAAACTGGCGGCACTGGCTTGACTGTCAAGTAAAGGGGGGCTTGGCGGGCCCGGAGTCCCGCTCCACACTCGCTCCATGCCCGATCCCCAACCCGTCTTCTGGCTGGCCACCGGCAGCCAGCATCTCTACGGCGATGGCCCCCTCACAATCGTCGCCGACCATGCCCAAGCCATTGCCTCGGCCCTCTCCCAATCAAAAAAACTGCCCCACCCCGTCCTCGCCCGACCCATTCTGACCCGGCCCGACGAAATCCGCGCCCTCGCGCAGGAGGCCAACGCGGACCCCGCCTGCGCCGGGCTCATCCTCTGGATGCACACCTTTTCCCCCGCCAAAATGTGGATCGGCGGGCTGACCCTTCTCCGCAAACCGTTCCTCCATCTCCATACCCAGTTCAACCGCGATCTGCCCTGGGCCACCATCGACATGGATTTCATGAACCTCAACCAGGCCGCCCACGGCGACCGGGAAGCCGGCTTCCTCCATACCCGGCTCGGACTCTCCCGCAAGGTCGTCGTCGGTCACTGGTCCGATCCGGCCACTCTCGCCGACATCGCCACCTGGATGCGGGCCGCCCGCGCCTGGCACGATTGGCAGGGTGCCCGATTCGCCCGGTTCGGTGATAACATGCGCGCCGTGGCCGTAACCGAGGGCGACAAAGTCGCGGCCGAGGCGGCCTTCGGCTTTACCGTCGATGGCTATGGCGTCGGCGATCTGGCGGCGCGGCTGCGCGGGGTCACGGATCGCGAAATTGACGATCTCTGTCGCGTTTACCAGGACACCTATCGCCTGGCTCCCGTGCTCCGCAAGGAAGGCCGACGCCATGGGTCTTTACGGGACGGTGCCCGGATCGAAATCGCCCTGCGCGGCTTCCTGCAGGACGGCGGTTTCAAAGGATTCACCACCACCTTCGAAGATTTGCACGGACTCCCGCAGTTGCCCGGTCTGGCCGTCCAACGCCTCATGGCCGACGGCTTCGGCTTTGGCGCGGAAGGGGATTGGAAAACATGCGCCCTGCTCCGGGCCATGAAGGTCATGGGTGCCGACCTGCCCGGCGGCACCTCCTTCATGGAAGATTACACCTATCACCTCGCTCCCCGGAACCCCCTCGTGCTCGGCGCACACATGCTCGAGGTTTGCCCCTCCATCGCCGCCGGCCAACCCTCCCTCGAAATCCACCCGCTCGGCATCGGTGGCAAAGAAGATCCCGTGCGGCTCGTCTTCGACGCACCGCCGGGCACGGCCGTGAACGCCTCCCTCATCGATCTCGGCTCACGCTTCCGCCTGGTGGTCAACGAAGTCGATGCCGTCAAGCCTCCCAAGCCCCTGCCCAACCTTCCCGTGGCCCGGGCAGTCTGGAAACCGCGTCCCGACTTCAAAACCGGCTGTGCCGCCTGGATTTATGCCGGAGGCGCCCACCACACCGGTTACAGTTACGCCGTGACTGCGGAACACCTGGATGACTTTGCCAACATCGCCGGAATCGAATGCCTCATCATCGGCCAGGGCACCGACCTCCGGGCCTTTCGCGCTGAACTCCGCGCCAATGCTGTCGCCTATCAGCCCCGCCCATGAACCCGGACACCCTCACCCTCCGCGAAGTCTGTTGCCAGGCCAACCGCCGCCTACCCGCCACCGGCCTGGTCGATCTCACCTTCGGCAACGTCAGTGTCCTGCACCCCTCCCGGGAGCTTTTCGCCATCAAACCCAGCGGCGTTCCCTACGCCGATCTTCGTCCCGAAGACATCGTCGTGATCTCTCTGGCCACGGGTCAGTTGGTCGAAGGCCGACTCCGGCCTTCCTCCGACACCCCCACGCACCGCCAGCTCTACCTCGCCTTTCCCACAGCCGGAGCGGTCGTTCACACCCACTCACGCCGCGCCGTCGCCTTCGCCCAGGCCGCTCGGCCCATCCCCTGCCTCGGCACCACCCACGCCGATTATTTCCGGGGGCCCGTCCCCGTCACCCGCCACCTCACTCCCAGGGAAATCGCCGGGGACTATGAAGAAGCAACCGGGCAGGTCATCGTCGAACGTTTCCAAAATCTCGACCCCGAAGCCGTCCCGGCTGTCCTCGTCCGCGGCCACGGTCCCTTCGCCTGGGGCCCCAACGCCGACAAAGCCGTGGAGAATGCCCAGGCCCTTGAAATTGTCGCTGGGCTTGCCCTCGACACCCTCAGCCTAGACCCTGCCGCCAGCCCCATCCCCGACGAGTTGCTCCAACGCCACCACTCCCGGAAACACGGCCCAGGCGCCACCTACGGCCAGTAAAATCAAAGTCGCCCGCCCCGACGCCAATCCACGACGAACAACACCAACCCGCTACAGGCCACCAGAAAAATGCCGCCGGTGGTCAGTGAGAGAACCGCGTTCCGCACATTCTTATTCGGAATGAAGGCGAACTTGTGGAACAGAGAAAAAAGAGTCGCTTGAAGTTGCCGATGATTGTCGGTGTGGCGAGTGACGGTTCCGGTCATCGTCGAGACATAGACCCGCGTGCCCAATCCATCCTCGGCATCAAAGCGCTCCACCGGCAGGATTCGATAAATCTCGATATACTCCCGGTCAAACGCCGTCAGCGTGGCGGTGTGGCGGACCGCCCCGCCGCCTAAATGACGGCTGGCGATTTCCTCCGCGTAAACCAAATCAATCCCATCATCCCGCCGACCTTCCCCGGCATGAACGTAAACCGGCCGGGCCTGATCCGTTCGATAGAATTGATACCACGGTGCCCCGCCGATCTCGCGCAGAACCACCGCGGTAATCCCGCCAACCTCCCCGCCCAACGCTTCCGCAGCGTCGGACGGGGTCACGGTCACCTGATCCATCGACACCTTTCCACCAAGAACCGGCCGGGGCGGGGGCGGCTGCGTCCACGACATCATGTTGTGGACCAGTCCGCTCCCCGCCGCCACCAGGGTGAAAAGACAAAAGGCCAGACCCAGGCGGCGATGCACTTTGGCAAAAAGCCGTCGCCCGGGTTTTGGGTTCAGTATTTCCATTCAAATCCCCCATACAGCCCGAACCCGTCTCCGGGAGAGAACTGGGCGGTATCAACACCCCCCGCGTTGGCGACGACCCCGGTCGTGGCCGCATACGTGGTGTCGAGCAGGTTGCGTCCCTCGATGAAGAGCGAAAAGCCGCGCGGACTTTCGTAACCGACCTTGGCACCCATGATGGCGAACGGAGAGGCAAAATAGGTGTTGGCATGATCCACCGGCATCCGTGACGCCGACCACTCCACATTGGGCCCGATATAAAATCCCCACGGGTGGCGGTAGAGGAGTTCCGCCCGATAGAGATGTTCCGGAATCCCGGCCAGTTGGTTGCTTCCATACACCGGGCTGTTGGCAAACCGGAAATCGCTCCAGGTGTACACTTGGCGCAGCTCAATCCGGTCACGCTCCGGCAAAGCTTCTCCCTGGGCGAAGATTCCATCCCACAGCCGCGTTCTCAAACCCAGTTCAAGCCCGGTGTGCAACGTCGGCGAGGCATTGATCGTTCCGAGCGGGTTCCCATTGGCGTCATTGAGCGAGAGCAGCTCGTTGTCCACCCAGGCATGGTAGAAGGTCGCGTCCCAATCGAGCCGGTCCCACTCCCCACGCGAGCCCACTTCAAGCGTCGTGGCCGTCTGCTCTTTAAGCTCCTGGGTGATAATCCGCGGCAGGCGCCGGGGAAAAACCGGCGGCCCGGCCGAGGCCACAAACGTCTTGATCTCCCCAAACGAGGGCGGTTCAAAGCTCCGGCTGACATTGCCAAAGAAACGAACCTTCGGCGTCGCATCCCAGAGAAAGCCGAGCTTCGGGCTGTAGCCAAGGTAATCCTGGTTCCGTGAGGAATCCCCGTCCGAGAGGAATCGGTCCTTGAAGTTCCGTTCCGCATAGGAGAACTGGAATCCCGGCACCACAGCAAAGGTGTCGGTCACCCAGAGTTCGTTCTGCACATAGGCTTCGATGTTAAGGGCGCGCTCGGTCCCTTCCCCAAACTTGCGTCCACGCGCTTCGGTGTTGTTGAGGTTTTCAAAACGCGTGTCCTCACCCCAGCTCCCGCTTGGATTGAAACCCACCACCAGTTGGTTGCGCCGATCCAACAGCCGGTGTTCCCCCGTCCAACGGACTTCCCCGCCAATATTATTCGTCACCAGATCAATCGTGCCCGGCCCCGTGGCGAAGGTCGGCGTGAGGATATTAAAGATCGGATGATCGAGATCTTTATAAGCCCAATAGAGACTTGTTTCCAGCAGCCCCTCCCCAATCTTAACGCTCGTTTTGTTGCCAAGCCGCATATAATCGAAGTCACGCTTGTCGATGCGGAGCTTGTTGGCCGCCGACGCCTGGCGCGGATTGGCTCTCATCTGCGTTTTGGTCAGCGTCCCCGGCAGCTCCGAGTCGGTTTGGGCAAAGAAGAAAAACATGCGGGTCTCGGCGTTGTCGCTGATCCGCCACCCCACGTTTCCCCCCAAGCGTTGATTGTTCTGCTGGCTAAAATCCCGATAGCCCCCCGTCGAATTGTG
>CALFVM010000318.1 GCA_937928665.1 uncultured Candidatus Methylacidiphilales bacterium | reverse complement strand
GCCGCGCATTTTCTATTTGAATCTTTCAGATCCTCTCGGTGGGGTGCTGAGTCTGGCCTCGACCCAGATCTTTATTCCGCGTCACAATCTGGGTTTCTTTGAATTTAGCCAGCCGACCTATGTCGTCACGGAGGGACAGGGACGATTGCAGGTGACCATTAACCGGCGAGCGTATCAAGGGGAGCCGGCCACGGTCGATTTCTTCACGTCCGACGGATCGGGCCGGGGAGGTTCCATTTTTGCAGGGGGCGATTTTGACCATGTGTTCAACAGGGTTTTGTTCTTCCCGGGCGTCCCGAGCATGACGGTGGAGGTTCCGATTCACGCGGATGGCGAGTTTGAGATGGACGAGCAGTTCTTCATTCATCTCTCCCGTCCGACCAACAGCTCCTCCTTGGGCAATCCGAACGTGGCACCAGTGACGATCAAGGACGCACCCTGACAGAATGGCTCTGGGCGGGGACGGAGAATTAGCTGGACCGCAGGCAGCGGTCTGGGCGAATAGGTCGATGGCAAAAGTTCAGAAACAGGAACAGATCGGCTTTGAGGAAGCGGTCGGAAAACTTGAGGAATTGGTCCTCAAGATGGAATCCGGGGAACTGCCTCTGGAAGGCATTCTGGCAACCTACGAGGAAGGGATGAGGTTGGTGGCGTTTTGTGAGGGCAGGCTGAAGGCGGCGGAGCAAAAAATCGAGTTGCTTACGCGGGACAAGTCGGGGAGTCTCACCCGGTCCGAACTGGCGGGAGAACTCGCCGAAACCGAAGCTGAAAGCGACGAGGAAACGGACGGTGAAGCTTCGCTGTTCTGATCAAGCTTTACCCGATATACCTGCCGAGAAAAAGACTTATGCCTGACACGATCCTTTCACGAATTAATGCTCCGTCTGACCTGAAGCGGCTTTCGGTTACGGAATTGGAAAACCTGGCCCAGGAGATCCGGGAGGAACTCATTGCGGTGATTAGCAAAAACGGGGGGCATCTTGGACCAAATCTGGGTGTGGTGGAATTGACGATTGCCCTCCACTACGTTTTCGACACGCCGACAGATAACTTTGTGTTCGACGTGAGTCACCAGGCCTACGTTCATAAACTGCTGACCGGGCGGCGTAAGCAGTTTCACACCATCCGGCAAGCCGACGGGCTCAACGGGTTTATGGTCCGGGCCGAGAGCCCGCACGACTGTTATGGGGCGGGTCACGCTGGAACGGCGCTGTCGGCTGCCCTGGGCATGGCCTCGGCGCGGGACATGCGGGGGAGCAAAGAGCATGTGGTGGCTCTCTGTGGGGATGCGGCCTTTACCTGCGGAATCACTTTCGAGGCATTGAACAACGCGGCTCATCACACGAAAAAGCTGATTGTCATTCTGAACGACAATGAGTGGTCCATCGACAAGAACGTCGGAGCCATTGCCAATTATTTCAACCGGATCACGACCAGTCCGCAGTTCGGTTATTTGCATGACAAGGCCGGTGAGCTGGTGGAGCGATTGGGGGGGAAAGGGGCCTTGAAACTGGCGCGAAAAGCGGAAGAAGCAGCCAAGAGCATTATTTTTCCAAGCGTGATTTTTGAGGAGATGGGTCTGACGTATTACGGACCGGTTGATGGGCACGACATTGAGTCATTGATCAAGACCTTTGAGTTTCTCAAGGAGCAGGAGAACCCGGTTCTGCTCCACGTGCTGACCAAGAAGGGGCGAGGTTTTGACTTGGCCATGTCAAAACAGAAAAAGTACCACGGGGTCGGCCCGGGAACCTATGATGTGACGGGTGAGGAAATGAACAGCCCAGCTCCCCCGACCTACTCGGTGGTTTTCGCCGATACGCTGTCCAAGCTGGCTGACACCAACAACAAGATTGTGGCGATTACCGGGGCGATGCCCAATGGGACGGCACTGGATCGGTTTCAACCGAAGCACCCCGATCGCTATTTCGATGTGGGGATCGCGGAGGAACATGCGGTTCTTTTTGCGGCTGGGTTGGCAACGAAGGGGTTCAAACCGGTTTGCGCCATTTACTCGACGTTTCTTCAGCGGGCTTTTGATCCGATCGTCCATGACGTGGCACTCCAAAACCTTCCGGTCGTGTTTGCAATGGACCGGGGCGGTCTTTCTGGAGACGACGGACCGACGCATCATGGATTGTTTGACATTTCTTATCTCCGCTGTGTGCCGAACTTGGTTCACATGTCGCCGAAGGACGAGGATGAATTTGCGGACATGATTCATACCGCAATTCAGCATCCCGGGCCGATTGCGGTCCGGTATCCGCGGGGAAGTGGGCCAGGCACCAAAGTCAAGGAAACACCGGCCTTGATTCCGATCGGGAAGGCCGAGGTCATCCAGCATGGTCAACAGGTGGCTTTGTGGAGTTACGGACAGATGTTGCCGATGGCGAGGGAAGTGGCCGCTGCCTTGCAGGCACAAGGCGTTTCAGCGGCTGTCATCAATGCCCGCTTTGCCAAGCCGCTGGATACGGGGACCCTGGAGTTCTTTGCCCGGAGTGCCGAGGTCATCGTGACCTTTGAGGATCATGTAATTAAGGGCGGGTTCGGCAGTGCGGTGATGGAGGAACTTGGGCAACTGGGCGTCACGACGCCGGTGATCCGGATGGGGTGGCCTGATCAATTTATTGAGCATGGCAAGCCGGACCATTTGCGGGCGAAATACGGGCTGACGGCTGCCGAAGCCTTGCGCAAGCTGGAGCCGTTCACGGCCAAAATGAAGAAGAAAGTTACGGCTGCCGCCTGATGGGCGGAGCTGACCGAGGTTTTTATGAAAATTGTGGTTGCCTACTCCGGAGGCCTTGACACATCTGTCCTTCTACTCTGGCTCAAAGAAACCTACGGAGCCGAAGTCATTGCGTTTTGCGCGGACATTGGTCAGGAGGAAGAACTCAAAGGTCTCGACAAAAAAGCACTGCGGACCGGGGCGTCTCAATGTTTTATTGATGATCTCACCGAGGAGTTTGCCCAGGACTTTATTTTTCCGATGGTCCGAGCCGGGGCGATTTATGAGGGGCAGTATTTTTTGGGGACGAGCATTGCCCGACCGCTGATTGCCAAGCGACAGGTTGATATTGCCCGGATGGTGGGGGCGACGGCGGTGGCGCACGGGGCGACGGGCAAGGGTAACGACCAAGTCCGATTTGAACTAACATTCTCGGCCTTGGCTCCGGATCTCAAGATCATCGCCCCTTGGCGGGACGAAAAGTTCAACAGCCGGTTCAAAGGGCGTGCCGATCTGATTCGTTATGCGGAATCCAAAGGAATCAAGATCCCGGTTTCGGCGGCCAAACCGTACTCGACCGACCGGAACCTGCTTCACATCAGCTTCGAGAGCGGAATTTTGGAGGACCCGTGGGTGGAGCCACCGTCTGACATGTTCCGGTTAAGCGTGTCGCCGGAGCGTGCTCCCGACAACGCGGAGTACGTCGAGCTTGAGTTTGAGCAAGGCAATTGCGTGGCCGTCAATGGGAAGCGGCTGTCTCCGGCCAACGTCATGCGGGCGTTGAACAAGCTGGGCGGCAAGCATGGCATCGGACGGGTTGATTTGGTGGAGAACCGCTTTGTGGGCATGAAATCGCGCGGCGTTTATGAAACGCCGGGCGGTGCCATTCTCCATTTTGCCCATCGGCAGATGGAGACGCTGACGATGGATCGTGAGGTGATGCACCTGCGGGATAGTCTGATTCCGAAATATGCCGAGCTGGTTTATTATGGATTTTGGTTTGCGCCAGAGCGGCATTTTTTGCAGGCGGCGATTGATCAGTCGCAGGAAACGGTGACAGGGACGGTTCGGATCAAGCTGTATAAGGGCAATATCATTTGCGCGGGGCGGAAGAGTCCGGTTTCGTTGTATAACCCGGAGGTCGCCACGATGGAGGCCGATGCGGGTGCCTACGATCAAGGTGATGCCACCGGGTTCATCCGGTTAAACGGGCTTCGTCTGAAAACGTGGTCTGGGGTCCACCTGCCACAGAAGAAGGCACAGCGAGTCAAGAGGTCAGCCGGTAGGTAAGGGAACCCTCCCTTTGCGCACGGAGGATGCGTGTGCGGAAAACGGTTATGGGCCTTTTGTGGCCGGTTGGAATCCGGCCTTGAGGCGGTCCGGTTTCTCATAAAACGAAGCTAGGGTGTGGTGTCGACCTCGTTAGGCAAAATCCCCATGTTTTGGATGAGTCGATGGTAAGGCCTGGGGCGTTGTTTTTTTTGCTTTGGAAGCTCAATCAAGAATCGGGTCCGCCTGAGTAAATGGGGCTTGAGTGAGAGTCTTGGGCTGACGTCTCGGGCCTGTGCGAACAGCTCAGTCTTCGGTAATCCGGAAATCGATCTGTTTTTTGAAAAGGTCGAGCCGTTCGACGCGAACGCGGACCTGATCGCCGACAGCGATTTTGCGTTTGGTGCGGCGGCCTTCGAGCCGCATGCGGCGGGGATCGAAGATGTAGAAGTCGTCTTTGAGGGTGGAGAGGTGAACCATGCCAGTGATGAGGAAGTCGGGCAGTTCAATGAAGAACCCGAAGTTCTGGACTTCGGTGACGACGGCGTCGAAGGCCTGGGCGGAACCGGATTCGAGTTGGTTGGAGAAGAACTCCATTTTCTTGAGGCGCACGGATTCCTGTTCGGCTTCGGCGGCGGTGCGTTCGGTTTGGGAGAGGTGTTCACCGATTTTGCCGAGGTGTTCGGGGAGGAGATCGCGCCGCTCTTCTTTGGTGGCGAAGAGGGAGCGGTGGACGATGAGGTCGGCGTAGCGGCGAATAGGGGAGGTGAAGTGGGTGTAGTTAGATTTAGCGAGGCCGTAGTGGCCGAGGGGTTTGGGCTGGTAGTTGGCCCGTTTGAGAGATTTGAGGAGACCGACTTTGAGGGCGTAGTGCTCGGGGAGGTGAGCGATGGCTTTGAGGGCTTTCTGGAGTTCGTCGCGCCGGGTAAGGTCGCCGACTTTCACTTTGTGGGCGAGGAGGAGTTCCCGGTAGTCGAGGAGTTTGGAGGGATCGGGGGATTCGTGGACGCGGTAGAGGGAGGGAACCTGTTTGTTTTTGAGGTGGGCGGCGACGCACTCGTTGGCGAGGAGCATGAACTCTTCAACGAGTTGGTGGGAAATATCGTTGGTGATTTTCTCGAGTCGGACGGGTCGACCGGCTTCGTCGCAGTGGACTTTGATTTCGGGGAATTCGAGGTCGAGGGAGCCTTCCTGGAAGCGGCGTTTGCGGAGGGTGGAGGCGATTTTCCAGGCGCGGTGGAGGAAGGTGTCGAGATCGTCCTGGGGGGGGCGTTCAAGCCGGGTCAGGGCTTCACGGTAGGTGAGGCGGTGTTTGGAATGGATAACGGAGCGAAGGAATCGGGTCGAGGCGATGGTTCCGTCCGGGGTGATTTCGGCCAGGACGGTAACGGTGTTGCGATTGACGTGGGGGACGAGGGAGCAGAGGCCGTTGGAAAGTTCCTCGGGCAGCATGGGAATGACCTGGTTGACGAGGTAAACGCTGTTGCCGCGCTGACGGGCTTCCCGGTCGAGGGCGGAGCCGGGAGTGACGTAGTGGGAGACGTCGGCGATGTGGACGCCGACGATGGTGTTGCCGTTCGGGCCGGGGTGAAGGGAGATGGCATCGTCAAAGTCTTTGGCGGTGTCCGGATCGATGGTGACGACAAGGTCGCGGGTGAAGTCTTTGCGGTCGGGGCTGACAGGGACGGAGCCTTCCGGATTGGGGAAGCGGGTAACTTCAGCGAGGGCTTCCGGGGGGAACTCGGTTTGAATTTGGTGTTTGCGGATGATGGAAAGAATATCGACACCAGGATCACCGGGCAGTCCGAGGCGTTCGGTGATGATGCCCTCGGGGTTGACATGGCGGTTTTCCCAGCGAGTGAGGCGGGCGACGACCTTGTCGCCGGGTTGGACGCGGGGGCCGTTTTCGACGGAAGCCGGGTCGGGAACGTAGAGGTCGTGGATGAAGCGTGGATCATCGGGAACGACTACAAAGAATTGGCCGACGCGGGACAGAGTGCCGACGAGATCGCGATGGCGGCGTTTGAGGATGCGGATGACGGTGCCGGAGCGTCGTCCGGAATCAGCCCGGCGACCGCGTTCGGGAGCGTTGAGCCGGACGAGAACGGAGTCCTGGTGGAGGGCGGTGCCGGTGTCTTCGGCGGCGACGAATACATCCTGACCACCGTCCTGGGCGATCAGAAAGGCAAAACCTTTCTGGTTAAATTGGAGAACGCCGGGGACGAGGCCGGCGATGGCGGGGAGAACCCACTGATCTTGTTTAATACGGGCGAGGAGGCCGTCGGTTTCGAGTGTTTTGAGGGTGGTGACGAGCTGTTGGCGGTCGTTGTCGCTCAGACGGAGGTCCCGGGCGAGTTCCGCGACGTTCCAAGCGCGCTCTTTTTCCCTCTTGAACCGGGCGAGGATACGGTCGGGGAGGGGTCCGTCGGGATTAAAGTCAGGAGTGATCGGAGGGCGCGAGGGTGACTTTGGGGAGTGGGCTTTATGCTGTTGGGAAGTGCGCTGGGATTCGGAGGGGTGTTGGGATCGATTCTTACGGTCAGATCGGCGTTTCCGGTCCGAGGTTTTAGCGTCGGAGCCTCGTTTGGATGAGGAAAAGGCGTGAGGGTGGGAGCCTGCTGTTTTCTTGGGCGCAGGTTTGGTGTGGCGTTTTTGAGGCATGGGATCTTGGGGCTGGCGGCGTCGAGTGGCGCGATCGATTCAAATTGGGGACGTGCCCCGGCCTGGACTCGAACCAGGAACCAATTGATTAAGAGTCAACTGCTCTACCATTGAGCTACCGAGGCGGGAGACATGAAGCAGTCGAATTGGGGAGGTTGCAGGAAGGTGAGCGGAGGTGCAAGTGAATAGTTGGGAAAGCTGCCGTGGCCGGGGACGGACGGGGTGGGGTGAGAGCCGGGTACGGCGGTCATCGACCGCGTCTCCAAGGTGAGGGGAGAAAGAGGAGTTACCTGGTTTACCTGTTGCAGTGCTTTAGTAGCGGAAGGTGAGTTGGACGCTGGCGGCACCCTGGAGGTTGGTGTAGTCGCGGTCTTCGTCGTTGGAGTTGTTGAAGACGGAGGTGAAGGAAGTGCGGAGGGTGGCCCACTCGGTGGGATTGTAGATGAGGGAGAGGGAGAGCATGTTGTTAAGATCTTGGCGATTGTTGACGAGGCGTCCGAAATCGGTGGAGAGGGGGTTGGGGGAGCCATCGAGCGCGGGCTGGGTGTAGGTATCGCCCTGGAGTTTGTAGAGGGTTTGGACCATGAGCCGGGGCATGAGCTGGCGGTTGTAGCCGAGGACGAGGGCGTTGGAGACGCGGTCGAAGGAGCCGCGGGGGTTGCTGTTGGAGGTGTGATGATATTGGCCGAGGTAACCAGCGAAGGCGACGGCGTCTTCACCAAGGGGGAAGAGGCGGGTCGCATTCCAGTTGACGACGCCTTCGGAGTAGAAAGTGTTGATCGTGGAAGAATTGGAGCGGAGCTGGTTGATGCCGTAACCGGCACCGAAAACCCACTCATTACGATAGTTGTAGTTGGCGTTGAGCGCGGCGGCGTCGCGGTTGAAATCGAGTTGGTTGGCGGTGTTGTTTTCGTAGCGGTAGAAGGTTTCCTGGATATCGAGGGTGATGGTGAGGCTGTCCCATTGTTTGGGGAGTGGAGCGTAGCCGCGGATGAGGAAGTTACCGACCCAGAGCCAAGAGCCCTGGATGTTGTTTTTGGTGAGGCCGGCGTTGTCGGTGTAGATGAGGTCGTGATTGGTGGTGGCCTCGAAGTAGGGGCGGGTGCGCGTGGGCTGGAGGAGGACCTGGCGACCGAAATCCTCGGAGTCGTCGAGGATGATGGTCTTTTTCTTTTCCTGGGCGTAACCGGCGGGGTCGACGGGATCGAAGCGCTGGAGGGTTTGCTGGGTTTCGACGGTGTCGATGGCAGCGCGCTGGGCGAGGGCGGAGCCAGTGAGGATGGCGGCGGCAAGGGCGAGGCAGGCGGCGGATTTCATGATGGAAAAGGGTTGGGCCGGGATCAGGGGATGTAGGGGTTGATGACCGGCGTGGTGGAAAGAAAGGCACCGTTCTGTTGGAAGTTGTTGGTTTGGATTTCGATGCTGGTGCCGAGGAGCGCGGTGGAGGCGTCGAGGGTGACGATGTTACCGCCGAGGAGGATGCTGTTGCCGACGATGCTGGAGTTGGAGATGGTGAGGTTGTTGCCGCCTTGGGCATAGATGACGACACTGTTGGTGAGGGAGTTACCGATGACGGAGCCAGAGATGTTGATGGGACCGTTGAAGCCGAAGATGGAGATGGTGTTGACTGGGTTGAAGGCGGCACCGATGTCGGAGTTGGCGATGGTGACTCCGCTGCCGGCTTGGAACTGGACATCGCCGTTGTTGAGGATTTCGATGTCCGAATCGTTGATGTTGAGGAAGCGCTGGGCTGAAAGGTAACCGAGCCCGCCGCCGATGGCACCATCGACGTAGAGAGTGTTCCCGGGATTGACGAGGATGTCGCCCGCGTTGGCACTGATGAAAGCGTCGGTGATGTTGAAGCTGGAGTTGTTGAAGACGACCGCTCCCTCCTCTGCGACAAGGGCGAGGAAGTCGACGTTGAGGGTGAAATTAGGTGCGGCGACCAGGTTTTGGAAGATGAGGGAGGGTTCGGCTGGACCGCGTCCTGTGTTCAGGCCGACGGAAAAGAAGACGCCGGCGGTGGGATCGGGATTGGTAATGGTGGGGAAGGCACTGATGGTCAAATCGCTGAAGTCGAAAGCAGTGAACCCGAAGGTGGCAGAAATGGAGTTGGAGGGGTAGGTGCCGCCTGGTGTGGTGAGGGTGCCGGGGAGGCCGCCGGCGGCGAGGGTGAGCGTGCTTCCTTGAGCGATCGTCGCGGCGGGGCCGAGGATTTCGTCGTTCTCCGGGGGGAAGGCTTCGAGGGTGAGGGCGTCGAAGGTGGCGGCGTTGAGGGTCTGGGTGCCGGTCAGACCAAGGAGGTCATCGAGGGTGGTGATGACAACACCAACGGTTTGGAAGCCTTCGTTGTCGAGGAGGCGTTCCTGGCGTTCGACGACCCTTTCGATATCGCGTTCACTGGGAAGGGTGCGACGGCCCCGGATGAGGCGGGAGGTGCCGAGGATGGTGGCGATGTTGACGGTGACCGGCTGGGGGAGGGAGGTGAGGTTGGGGGGGAGGATGAGCATTTGGCCGGGGCCGAGGGTGCGGAGCTGGTTGCTGCCGGCGCGTGTGACGTTCATGCGGCCTTCCAGGACGAGGAGGCGCATGGTGCCGTTGGCGGAACGCTGGACGAGGACGGTGGTGCCGGTGATGGCGGCCGTGACGGCACCGGACTCAATTTTAGCACCGCCGAGTTTGGGCGGGACTTGGAGAAGGGCGGTTCCCTGCTCGACCTGGAAGCGGCGGTTTTCAGGGTTGTAGGAGAAGACGGTGTTGGCTCCGAGGCGGGTGAGGGTTTTGTCGTTGAACTCAAGTTCGGCAAGGGAGCGCTGTCCGGTGCGGACGAGGTCGGCGGGTTGGATGGTGGTGTTGAGCCGGGCGGCTTGGGCGGGGCGACCGGGTTTTTGGAACTGGACGGTTCCTTCGACTTCGGTGAACCGGGCGTCGCGGAGCTGGGCGTGGGCGGTGCAGAGCGAGGCAAAGAGAAGGCAGGCAGCCCAACGGGTGAAACTAGGTTTCATTTGTTAAGGGAACCTTATCGAACGGGTGGGAGTCAAGGTTAAATAATTTTCCCGAATTAAAGGTAGAACGGGATGGGAACGAAAGGTAAAGGCACCGGGGCACAGGTGATGCGATGCGGAACGACCGCAGAGGGACTCTGAACTGGAAAGGTGACCCGTCGGGGCTCAGCCTTGCTCGGGTGGGTCGAGGGTGGGGAGGCCGAGGAGGGCTTCGTAGTCGGCGAGGGAGCCGCCGGAAAGGCAGCATTCAATGATGCGGCGACCGGCGGGGAGCAGATCGTCGCAAAGGAAGTCTTTGAGCTCGCGTTTGAAGTAGTCGGAAAGGATGGTGCAGCCGATGTCGTAGGTCTCCGGGCCGACCTCAGGCTGTTGATCGACTTCGAAGAACCAGGCACCGATGGTGCGTCCTTCGACGATGATGGAGCCTGGGGTGTAGCCGAGGAGCGGGCAACGGGACGGTTTGAGGCGGTCGGAGGCGAAGCGGGCACCGCCGCGGCGGGCGAGGTATTCGCGGGTGATCCACTGGGGCATGAAGCCGACCTCCCAAACACCGATGTGTTGATTGGGGATGAGAACGTAGCGGACCTCGGGGGTCTCAATGATTTGGTTGAGGAGGAGGTTGGCGTGATCAACGCGGCGGCCGGTGGCGAAGGGCCAGTAGGAGCCGACGCCTTCGGAGGACATGCCTTCGCTGGCGACGATGGAGGGGTTGGCATGGCCACGCGGGGCGACGAGCCGCCAGAGCCAGGCGAGGGCGGGGGGAAGGACGTGGAAGAGGCCGAGGATGCCGTAGGTGGGGAGGTCGCGGGAGCAGGGCGGGGTGCGCACGCCCATGCTACGGACATCGACATCGACGGGGCCTTTCACGACGCCGGGAATGATTTCGCGGGGAATGATGACGCGGGGATTGGGGCAGGGATGGCCGGGGCTGTCTTCGATGTGTTCCCAGAGGAGGGTGGTGGCTCCGGGATGGCCTTCGATGTTAAGGAAGAGAAGGGGTTCCGGAGGCTGGATGGTGAGGCGTTCGATGTGGGGATCAACCCCGTAACGGGTGATGTGATTGCAACGAACGAACCAGGCGTCCTCGGCGTCCATAAGGCTGAGTTTGCCGTTGCCTTTTTCAAGGCTGGGATGGCAAAGAGCCATGTCGTCGGTGACGGGGCGGAGGTCGCAGGCGTGGGGGAGAGTGAGTTTGCGTTCTTCGCCGGTGAGGACGTTGCGACCGATGAGGAGGGTGCCATCGGCGTTGCGGTGGGGGTATTCGAGCATTTCGCTTTTACCGCCGCCGGAGGCGCCTTCGTGGGAAATGACGAGTTTGTTTTCGTAGGGGGTGACGACTTGGACGGTGGAGCAGTGCATGGTGATCCAGTGTTCCTGTTCACCAATGTTGAGGAGGACGCCGTAGATGCCTTTTTTGGCACTCGGTCCGGGGTAGAGGTTGTAGCTAAAGAGTTCGTGCTGGCCGTCGAGCCGGTTGTGGACGACGACTTGTTTGCCGTCGAAGTGGGTGTGGCGGAAGGGTGGGGCGACGTAGATGATGGCTTTGGGGTGGAAGTCCTCGCCGGTTTCTTCCGGGGCGATGATGCCCTGAAGGAGGGCAAGGCCGAGGGCGAAGAAGCCGGCGTTGTCGGGACAGATGGCGAGGGCCGGGGTGCCTTTCTCGCGAATGCCAGCGTGGAAGGGGAAGACGGCGAGGGGTTGGGTGCGGAGCCAGGCGAGGGTGTCGGCACGGAGGGAATCGAAGGGTTGACCGAAGCGCTGACGGAAGGTGGGTTTGTCGGTGGGGCGTTCGTCACCGATGACCATGCAGTCGGGGTCACGGCGGCGCATGTAGGGTTCGAGGTAGTTGGCGCAGAGGCCGTTTTTGGTGCGGCAAACGACGGCTTCCTCGACGCGACCGCGGCCGGGAACGTCGTAACCGACTTTGTGCCAGCCGGTGGGATCAGCGTCGCGCACGGCAAGTTCGATGAGTTCAGCGGTGTTGCCGGCGACGGTAACCGAGGGCGCGGCGGCGAGGAGTTCGGCTGTTTCTTTAGGGAGCTGGCAGTGGATGAGGCGGTCGGTGCGTGTTTTCATGGGCGGATGGAGCTTGGGTTAGCGGCGTCGGTGGGACTCGAACTGTTCAAGGCGACCACCGACGGTCCAGAAGTTAAGGGTGCGGGAGGTCAGTTTGTCCATGGCGGGGTTGACGGAGACGATGCGTCCGCCGGGGACGACGGCGGCTACGGCGGCGGCGATGACCTGCCAGGGAACCTCGGGAAGTTCGGCGGCGATGTGGGCTTCCAATCGGGCAAGGCGAGCCTCGAGTTGGGCGAGGCGCTGTTCCAGGGGGGTGTCGGAGGGAATGCTCACAAGGTTTCCTCCACAAGGGCTTCCTGGGTGCGTCCGAGGACGGTGATTTTCATGCGCCGGGCGCGGGTGGTGCCATTTGAGTCGGGTTTGGGAGTGGGTGCCGGGGCGGGGGTAGGCGCGGGGCGTTTGCCCTGGAACCAGTCGAGGGTTTGTTGGGGGAACATGGCGTAGAGGACGCAGGCTTCGTCGGTAGGAGGTAGGCCGGCCTTGCTGACGGCGTCGCGTAGTTCATCCATCCGGGGCGGAAGGAGGTCGGCAGGACGGCCTTCGACCGGTTGTTCCTTGGAGAGTTGGATGGCGAGGGCGCGGACTTCGGGGTCGATCGGACCGGGGGTTTTGCCGTATTTGCCAAGGGCGATGTCACGGGCAGCCGGAGCGAAGTTTTTCCAGGGCCCAAATTTTACGTTGAGCATGGCCTGGGTGCCGACGATTTGGGAGGTGGGGGTGACGAGGGGAATGTAGCCGAGGGCCTGGCGGACGCGGGGGATTTCGTTGCGCACGTCGTCTTCGCGGTCGGCCATTTTGAGTTCCCGGAGTTGGTTGCGGAAGTTGCTGAGCATGCCGCCCGGGATTTGCAGGGCGAGGATGTCGGCGTCGGTCCGTTCGTTGGTGGGGCTGGTGAAGGCACTGAGTTCGGCGTAAACGAGATCGAGTTTGTCGCGAATTTCCGCGAGGAGTTGGGTGTCGAAGTGGTCGGGGCGGCGGGGATGACCTTCAAGAGCGGCGAGCATGCGCAGGGTGTCGGGCTGGGCGGTGCCGTTGGCAAAGGGGCAAATGGACGTTTCCACTGCAGTGGCACCGGCTTCGATCGCGGCGAGGTAGGTGGCGACGGCCAGGCCGGCGGTGTCGTGGCAGTGAACGGCGACGTCGAGTTTGGTTTGTTGACGGAGTTCGCGCACGAGACGATAGGCGACGCCCGGGACGAGGATG
>CALFVM010000317.1 GCA_937928665.1 uncultured Candidatus Methylacidiphilales bacterium | reverse complement strand
GATGCAACCCGTCCTCGCCCGGGAACCCAAGAAGCTCCTCTTCGACCTCTCCCAACTCGACTACACCGGGAGTGCTGGCCTGCGCGAATTCTTCCTGGCCGCCAAAGCCGTCAGCCGTACGGGCGGGAAGATGGCCGCCTTCGGGATGCAAAAAGAAGTCGCCCACGTCTTCGACCTTGCCGGGTTTGCCACCACCTACCCGACCGCCCCCACCCTCGCCGAAGCTCTCGAAGCCCTCGCCTAGAGCCCCGCTGCATGGCCGACCCCGCCGTCTCGGTCGTTATTCCGGTCTTTAACGAGCAGGCCAACCTTCCCCTTCTCTTTAAACGAATCGGGGCGGTCCTCGACACCCTCGACCGCTCTGCCGAAGTCGTCTTCGTCAATGACGGCAGCCGGGATGACTCTCAAAAGCTCCTCGAAGACTTTCACGCCAGCCGGCCTACCCAGGTCGCTGTGGTCGAGTTCAACCGCAACTACGGTCAGCACATGGCCGTGATGGCCGGGTTCGAACACGCTCGGGGCGATACCATCGTCACTCTCGATGCCGACCTCCAAAATCCGCCCGAAGAAATCCCCAAACTCCTCGGCGCCATCGACGCCGGCCACGACAGCGTCGGCGGTCGCCGCGTCAAACGTCAGGACAGCTTCTTCCGCCGGACCGCCTCCCGCGCCATCAATCATCTGCGCGAGTCGATCACCGACATTCGCATGGACGATCAGGGTTGCATGTTGCGTGCCTACACCCGCGAGGTCATTGACGCCGTCGTCTCCTGTCATGAGCGCGCCACCTTCATCCCCGCTCTCGCCTACCGCTTCTCCAAAAATCCCGCCGAGGTCGATGTCGCCCACGAAGCCCGCCAGGCCGGAACCTCCAAATACAGCCTCCTCCGCCTCGCCCGCCTTAACTTCGACCTCATCACCGGTTTCAGTCTCGTTCCCCTCCACCTCTTCACCGGTCTCGGCATCTTCTCCGCCTGCGGCAGTCTCCTCCTCGTCGGCATCCTCTTCTTCCGCCGGTTCATCTATCCGGGTGCGTCTGAGGCCGAGGGTGTCTTCACCCTCTTCGCCATCCTCTTCTTCCTCGTCAGCGTCCTCATCCTCGGCATCGGCCTTATCGGCGAATACGTCGGGCGTATCTATCAAGTCGTCCAGCAACGCCCCCGTTTCGTCATCCACAAAGTTCTCGCGCCAGTCCGCCGCTGACCCCTCCCGCCCACCTGAGGAGGCGGTCTGTGACCGCAGCGTGCCCCCCCACCCGTGCGGCTCAACCCCATCTCACACCACACCAACACCCTGGGTAGCCGGTGTCCGAGTTACAGGGATCGAGAGAGGCTCGATCACGCCGGGCACGTCGGGGTCGGGAAAGCAGGTGGCGCGGGTGCCGGAGCTCTCTACCGCGAGCTTATTCCGCCGACGGGAGGTCACCGGCAGGTTCGGCTGTCTGAACAGCCTTCGGCGAAAACTGTCCGCCCTGCATCACCTCGATCCACATAAATCCCCCGATCACCCCCCCAAGGGGCAGCAGCGGCAGAAGGAAGCAGAGCAGTGCCGGCCAAGGCCGCCCCGAAGCAAAGACCAGCCACGCCACCACCAGGCTCGCTCCGGCCACCACGGGGAACGCCAGGACCGAAAAAAACGCGACCCAAAGTGCGATGTTTTGTGTCGAGCCGGGCGCATCGAACATCATCACCGAAAACATCGCCGGAATCAAAGATGCCAGAGCAGCCAGGCCCACCATCCCCGACAGCGCAATCATCAGCCCAAGGGCCAGCGGATGTTGGACCTTCACGCAAACTCCCGCAGCGCGGAACCTTCCCCCATGCAGGCACCCCGGCTCATGGTGCCTCCAACAACAGTAAGGTCGCTTTGTCCGGCAGACTGTCGCGGCTGAAGGTGAACATATTGCTGGGAACTTTGCGGAAGGGGTAGTCTTTCAGATCGATCTCATCCAGTGGCAACGCCTCGACCGGCCCGGACTTCGCCGTCCGGTAGGCAATCGGTACAACCCAACGCGCCCGCAAGTCTTCCACGGCCCGATGCCATTCGGCTGACTTCAACAGCGGGTTACCCACGGAAACGAAGAGCACGTCGGCCCGCCCAATCTCGTTCACCTGCGCTTTGGTCAACCGGTGACCCAACCCGCCCAAATAAACAAAACGGATTCGGTCCAGCTCAAAGGCATAGACCGTGTTCGAACCCAGATCCCGGCCACCCCGGCCATCCCGATAAGTCCTGATCCCGCGGAAAATAATTCCGTTGGCCCGATGACTGCCCACCCCGGCCACGGAACGGAAAAGCTGTGGGTTGCCTGACAATCGAATTCCTCCTGAACGATCGGCCGACTCGGAAGAAATCAGGACAACGTCCGCCGCCAGGTTGATCGGAAAGTCGTAACCAACCGCTCCGTCATCAAACGGGTCCAAAGCGACACGGACCCCGGACTCCGAAGTCAGGTAGATAAAACCATGCCCAAACCATCGGCATTCCACCCCACTGCCAACGGCCCGTTGGGAAGTAGCTGCCTCCGGCACCGAAGCCGGCTCGGCATGACCCTGGGCGATCCGCTCCGGCAGGACCACCGCCCTCTCTTGCCCAAGCCCGGGAGAAGCCAGCACCAACCACCAACCGAGCAGGTTCGAAAAAAGAATGCGTTCCATGAGGTCAATTTCAAGATGCCTCCGCCCGCTGACGAACCCGAGGCTCCGCCAACCTGCCCGAATCCCTTCTTTGATGCAACGCTTCCAGCACAAAGAAAATAGCAGGGCCCGCCAACCCCGCCATTCCCCTTCCCTCCCGGGACATTCCCTGCTTAATTCCGCCGTATGCGCTGGCGCACTGTCCTGAGCGCGATGCTCATCGTCGCGGCCTTCACCCTCTTCAGTTTAACCTATTTCCAGAGTTTCGTTCAACAACGGACCCATGGCATCGTTCTGGTCATCGCCCCCGGGCTCAGCCCCGACCTGCTCCGCCTGGCTGAACTCCGCTCGGCCCAGGCCGGTTTCCGGTGGTTCGGACAGGCCGATGTCCGGCTCAGCCTCGTCAATCCCGCCCTGCCCCCGGCCAACCGTGGCGATTACCCCTCCCTGCTCTCCGTCCTCTCCACGGGCACCTTCGGCGTGCCCGGACACCTCGGACTCGATCTCCAGGGTAAACGCCTCGACAACCTCGTCTATGCCGCCCAACGCACCGGACGCATCATCGGCCTCATCACCACCGACCGCCTCACCTCACCCGGCATTGCCGCCTTCTTTGCCCACGTCGACGAGGCCACCGACCAGCGCACCATTGCCCAACAACTCTTTGATTCAACCCCCATCAACATCGCCATGGGCGGGGGTGGAGCCGTCTTTGATCGTTTACGGGAGATGGGTGAGCGCGACCTCCTCGAAGAAGCCCGCCTCTCCGGTTATCACATCGTCAGCACCGCCGGCGAACTCTGGCCCATTGAAAAATGGCCTCCCCCCAGAATCCTTGGCGTCTTTGCTCCCGACGCTCTACCGGGCCCATCCCTTCGAGAAGCTGTCGCCGACTCTGCCATGCCATCCCTTGAGACCATGGTCACCGGTTCCATCGAACGTCTCCAATACTCCTTACGCGGCTACTTTCTCATCGTGGAAAATCATCTCATTGCCGAGGCCTGTGCCGCCAACCGCGGCGTCGAAGCCGCCGATGAAGTGCTCGCTCTGGACCGGCTAATGTCCAAAATCCGGGAATACGCAGGCTCCCGCACCACCATCATTCTCTACTCCCCGTTCGCACAAGGCGGCCTGCAGGTCCTCAAAGGGGCCGATCCCGAAATCTCTTCACGGGCACCCATGCCCGTCTATCCCCGGTTGGTCCCACCGGGAACCCGCCCCACTCTGCCAGAACACCCCCCTTCACCCCCTGCCATCGCCT
>CALFVM010000316.1 GCA_937928665.1 uncultured Candidatus Methylacidiphilales bacterium | reverse complement strand
CCGGCTCCCAACACTTCCCGCCGCTCTTCCTCGACGGTTTCTATCTCCTCCAATACCCGCTCCAATTCGCGAACTTTTCGTTTCAGTTGCTCCTTCTTCTCCCGCTCAACCCGTTCCGCAATTTCCCGGACTTGCCGCTCGGTCGGCTCCGGCTTCTTGATCTTGGCCCGGCGACGCTCCAGCTCTTCCGGGTCCGGCTTCTCCGGCACGGTCATGTCCACGACCGTCGTCCGCAGCGACGGAAAGGCGAGCAAGACGCCAAACCCAATACAGAAAATGCCCGTGGCTGTCAGCCAGGCTATCCGGCCCGGCGAAACCGGGGGGCGGCTACCGGTCAAACTTTTCATGATAGGTGCGCACGCCCACATTACGGAGGTTGCGGAACTGCAGGGCATCTAGAACTTCCACTACCCGGTGGAAAGGAGTCGCCTCATCCGTGTCGAGCCGGATCCGCCGCTCAGGCTCCGTCCGGGAAACCTCCCGCAATCTTTCGTGCAGGAGATGCACGGTCGTCGGTTGACCCTCAAAAAAAAGGTCCCCATCGCGATTGATACCAAGGACCAGCATCGATTCGTCCGGTGCCATCTCCAGCGACGAAACCGAAACAGGCAAATCCACCTCAATCTCTTTCCGGTCCCGTTTCAGCATAGTCGTCACGAGAAAGAAGATCAGAAGAAGAAACACGCAATCAATCAGGGGCGCCATGCTCATCTCGACGCGATCGTCCTCTTCCGGTGCCATCTTCATGGTCGGACCCCACCGGTTCCGTCCGGCAGGCGCAGGCTCCTCCGGTCACCCAGCTCGTAAAACTCTTTCCCGTCGTGTTGGATCCGCACTCCCACCTTCTCAAAACCCTGAAGGGCACAGATGTCGAGCGTGTCGATCACTTTTTGGAAGGGGGCGTTCCGGTGCGCGTCCAGCCGGATCGGCACCTCCGTCCCCCGTTCCGCCGCCACTTCGCGCAGAAACACGGCCAGGTCCGGAAGCGGGCGATAGCGGACATTGCCCTCATCATCCAAGCCCTCCCCCGAGTTCCAGCTCCCGTCCGCATCAATCCCCAGAATCACCGTCTGCCGCTGCGCGACCGCCGCCAAAGCCACCGTTGAATCCGGAAGCACCACCGGAATCTGTTTTTCCAGCTTCTTCAGCATGGTCGTCACCAAAAAGAAAATGAGCAGCAGAAAGACGCAATCAATCAGCGGCGTCATCTCCACCTCCACCTCATCCCCATCCCCCCAGCGCCGTTTCCGGCGGAGGAACTCGCGCTTGATCTGGCGACTCCCGCTCGAGGTCAGCGGTGTGGCGGGCGCGGTCATAATTCCGGAGTTTTCGCCTCAGCGGGTGCTTCCGTTGGGCCATCAGCGGGAGCCCGCAGCCAAAGCGAGAAAATCTCGTCCACCTCCTCCTCGAGAAGGTTGCCCAACATCGAAATGCGCGCCTTGAAATAGTGGTAAAACGCCAGAGCCGGAATCGCGATCACCAGACCCACCGCAGTGGTAATCAATGCCTTCCCAATCGAGTCAGCCAAAACCGACGCGTCTCCCGTATCCCCCATCAACGCCACCTTCTGGAATGCCTCAATCATCCCGATAATGGTCCCAAGCAAGCCCAGCAGCGGCGCGATTGTTGCCACCACCGCCAACGGATAAGTCCGTTGAAGCTGCCGACGAATTTCCCGGCTCCCCAAATCAGCCGCCCCAATACTCAGCAGATCGAACGGCAAATGCGCGTGCCGCGCAATGTAGGCAGAAACTTTTGCCAGAATGCTCGCGTCCCGTTCGCAAATCGGTAAAATCCGTTCAAAGGCAGCCGATTTCCAGAGCGGGCGGATTGACGTAATCAGAATCGGCGGAACGAAGTTCTTCGGACGGACCACCAAAAAACGCTCAATCACAAACGCCAGACCGGCCAGAGCGACCAGCACCAAAACCACCGCTGTCGCTCCCCCTTTGACCACCTCCGCCAGCCAGTCAATCTGCCCGCTGACCGGGTCGGCTTCTGCCAGAATTGGGAAGGCACCTGATACCGCGAATAATTCCATCCGCGAAGCAATAGCACATCCTTCTGCCCGAAAAAAAGCCTATTTCCGGAGGATTCAAAGCCGCCCCTCCCTTTCGCATCCCGCCCAACCACCACCTCCCCCACCCTTCCCGGGCCTCCAATCTCCCACCTTGCCACCTGCCCCGGAGCCCGGCTAACCTTCTCGGCTCTATGCTTCAATGGGTCATCCGCAAGATCGTCGGCAACCAGAACCAGCGCGCCGTCAAGCGCATGCTTCCCACGGTCCGCAGGATCAATGAAATTGAAGTCCAACTTCAGGGACTTTCCGACGCCGAAATCCAGGGCCGCACCGCCCTCCTCAAAGCCAGGCTCGCCGAGGGGACCAGCCTCGACGATCTCCTTCCCGACGCCTTCGCCACCGTCAAAAACGTTTGCCGTCGCTTCACCGTCGCCAAACGCCACATCACCGTCCGCGGTCAGGACATGGTTTGGGAAATGATCCCCTTCGACACCCAGCTCATCGGCGGCATCGTCCTACACTCCGGCAAAATCGCCGAAATGGCCACCGGCGAAGGCAAAACCCTCGTCGCCACCCTTCCCACCTACCTCAACGCCCTCACCGGCCAGGGCGTTCACGTCGTCACCGTCAACGATTACCTCGCCGCCCGCGACGCCGAATGGATGGGAGAAATCTACCGCTTCCTCGGCCTCTCCGTCGGCGTCATCCAGAATGGCCAAAACCCCGACCTCCGCCGCCAACAATACGCCGCCGACATCACCTACGGCACCAATGCTGAGTTCGGCTTCGACTACCTCCGCGACAACGGGATGGCCACCTCCGCGGCGGACCAGGTCCAGCGCGGACACGCCTACGCCATCATCGACGAAGTCGATTCCATCCTCATCGACGAAGCCCGCACCCCCCTCATCATCTCCGGACCCGCCACCGTCGCCACCCACCAGTTCGACCGCTTCAAAGACAAAGTCGCCGCCCTCGTCCGCGAACAAAACGCCCTCTGCAACCGACTCGCCGCCGAAGCCAAAGCACTTGTCGAAGCCGGCGACCTCCCCGCCGCCGGACGCCTCCTCCTCAAAGTCAAGTTCGGCATGCCCCGCAACAAGATCCTCCTCAAATTCATGGAAGATCCCGAAGTCCGCCGCGCCATCGACGACGCCGAACTCCTCCTCTACCAGGATTCCCGCCGCACCGAACTCTACAAACTCAAGGAAGAACTCTACTTCACCATCGAACAAAAAAATTCCGAAGCCGACCTCTCCGAACTCGGCCGCAACTTTCTTAACCCCAGCCACCCCGAATTCTTCACCGTTCCCGACCTCATCACCCAAAACCACGACATCGACTCCGATCCCTCCAAATCTCCCGAAGAAAAAGCCAAAGCCCGCGCTGCCGTCCAGGCCGACTACGAAGAAACCAGCCAGCGCATCCACAACATCTCCCAGCTCCTCCGCGCCTACTGCGTCTTTGAAAAAGACGTCCACTACGTCGTTCAGGACAACAAGGTCGTTATCGTCGACGAATACACCGGCCGCACCATGCCCGGTCGCCGCTGGTCCGACGGCCTCCACCAGGCCGTCGAAGCCAAGGAAGGCGTCCAAATCGAACGCGAAACCCAGACCCTCGCCACCATCACCATCCAGAACTACTTCCGCCTCTACGACAAACTTGCCGGCATGACCGGCACCGCCGAAACCGAGGCCAACGAGTTCAAAGACATCTACAAACTCGACGTCGTCGTCATCCCCACCCACCGCCCCTGCATCCGTATCGACAGCGACGACCTTATCTTCAAGACCCGCCGCGAAAAACTCAACGCCCTCGTTGACGAAATCAAAAAACGCCACCAGGCCGGCCAACCCATGCTCGTCGGCACCGCCTCCGTCGAATCCTCCGAAGTCATCGCCCGCCTCCTCAAACGCGAAAACATCACCTGCACCGTCCTCAACGCCAAATACCACCAGCAGGAAGCCGAAATCGTCGCCCGGGCCGGCCAACGCGGCGCCGTCACCATCGCCACCAACATGGCCGGCCGCGGCACCGACATCAAACTCGGCCCCGGCGTCGCCGAACTCGGCGGCCTCTGCGTTATCGGCACCGAACGCCACGAATCCCGCCGCATCGACCGCCAGCTCCGCGGCCGCTGCGCCCGCCAAGGCGATCCCGGCTCCTCCCAATTCTTCATCTCCTTCGAAGACGACCTCATGCGGAACTTCGGCGACTCCCGCAAAATCTCCGCCCTCATGACACGCCTCGGCATGGAAGAAAACGAAGGCCTCCAACACCCCTGGCTCAACCGCTCCGTCGAAACCGCCCAAAAACGCGTCGAACAGCGCAACTACCAAATCCGCAAACACACCCTCCAATACGACGACGTCATGAACCAACAGCGGACCGTCGTTTACGCCTTCCGCGACAGCGTCCTCCATACCGACGACACCCGCACCGAAGTCTTCAACGTCGTGGACGAGGTCATCGACCAGAAAGTCAACGAACACTTCGGCTCACCACAACCCGACGCCGAGGGCTTCCTCCGCTGGGTCAACGCCTCCATGCCCCTCGGCCTGGACGAAACCGCCATCGGCTGGCCCGGTGCCGAACCCACCGCCATCGCCGCTACCACCAAAGAACGCGTCCGCAAAGCCTACGAAGCCAAAATCGCCTTCGAAGAACCCGCCGCTGTCCAATCCCTCGAACGTTACATCGTCCTCAACGCCATCGACCGCCTCTGGCAAGAACACCTCTATGCCATGGACAGCCTCCGCCAGAGCATCTCCCTTCGCGCCTACGCCCAACGCGATCCTCTCGTCGAATACAAACAAGAATCCTTCCAGATGTTCCAGGAACTCATGGGCAACATCCATCTGGAAATCGTCAACAACCTCTTCCGTTCCAGCACCAGCCTCACCGCCTTCGAAAAATTCCTCCAGGCCATCCCCCGCCAGTTCCTCCAACAACAAATCCCCGGCCTCGCCACCGCACCCCAGGCCCAACCCGCCGACGGCCAACCCCAGTCCGCCCCCGCTTCCGAACCGCCCAAGCGCGAACTCAGCCTCCCCCTCCGCCGCTCCGGCAAAAAACTCGGCCGCAACGACCCCTGCCCCATC
>CALFVM010000315.1 GCA_937928665.1 uncultured Candidatus Methylacidiphilales bacterium | reverse complement strand
GGCGGCGGTGAGTTGATCGAGCGGGTGGCCGAGGGTGGAGGCAAGGGCCAGGGCGAGGGCGATGTTGTTGGCGTTAAAGTCGCCGATTAGGGAGGTCTGGCAAGGGTGCGCCCTGCCGTTGGCGTGGAGGAGGAAGGTGGAGCCGTGGGCGGTGGAGATGAGGTCGGTGATCCGGAACGCAACACCTGGGGTGGTCCCGCAGGTGAGGGGACGGACGCCGTCGGGGAGGCGGTCGAGAAGGCGTTGTCCGAAGGGATCATCCAGGTTCAGCACCGCAGTGGACCCGGGAGCGAGGCCGGTGAAGAGGAGGGTTTTGGCGTCGAAGTAAGCTTCCATGGTGCCGTGGAAGTCGAGGTGGTCCTGGGTGAGGTTGGTGAAGGCGGCGGCATGGAAGCGGGTGCCTTCGGTGCGGCCCTGGGCGAGGGCGTGGGAGGAGACTTCGATGGCGGCCGCCACGCATTGGCGGTCGCGCATGGCGGCGAAGGCGGCTTGGAGGTCGAGGCCTTCGGGGGTGGTTCGGGCGGCTGGGGCGGGGCCGTCGCCGAGGTCGTAGGCGACGGTGCCGAGGAGTCCGGTTTTCGAGCCGAGGAGGTCAAGGAGTTGACGGGTGATCCAGGCGACGGAAGTTTTCCCGTTCGTGCCAGTGATGCCGAGGACGCGGAGGTGGTGGCTGGGATGGGAGAACCAGTTGGCCGCGAGGCGGCCAAGGGCGCGTCGGGCGGAGGGGACGAGGACGCGGGTGGCACCGGGAGTGTCGATGGGATCTTCGGCGACGATGGCGGGAGCACCGCGCCGGAGTGCTTCGGGGATGAAGCGGTGGCCGTCATGAGCCTGGCCGCGCCAGGTGCAGAAGACGGTGCCCGGTTCGACACGGCGTGAGTCATAGGCCAGCCCGCGGATGGCGGTGTTTGCCGGGCCGTCGAGGCGGGTGACGGGAATGTCGTGCAGGAGTTCGGCCAGGGTCATGGGCGACCTCCCTGGACGAGGGTGGTGCGGGCTTCGTCGGGTTGGAGACCGAGGTGGGCGGCGACTTTGGTGCCGATGTTGCGGAAGGCCGGGGCGGCAACGGAGCCGCCGTAGTAGGTCTGGCCTTTGGGTTCGTCAACGAGGATGGAGACGACGATTTCGGGAGCCGACGCGGGAAGGAATCCGATGAAGGAGGAACGGAACTCTTTGGTGGAGTATTTGCCGTTGACCCATTTGCGGGCGGTGCCGGTTTTGCCGCCGACGGTGAAACCGGGGACACTGGCTTTGGCGGCGGTGCCGTCGGTGGAGACGGCGTGGCGCATGGCCTGGCGGAGACGCCAGGCGGTTTCGCGGTCGATGACGGGGCGGACGACGCGGGGGAGGAATTGTTTGATGGCGCGGCCTTCGGCATCAATGATGCCTTTGATCAGGCGGGGCTCCATGAGGTTACCGCCATTGGCAATGGCACCGACGGCGAGGGTCATCTGAAGGTTAGTGACGGCGACTTCGTAACCGATGGGAACGCGGGTGATGGAGACGTTAGACCAACGATCGGCCGGGCGGAGGATGCCGCGTTGTTCGCCGGCAAGGGCGAGGGCGGCGGGCTGGGTGGGTTCCCCGAAGCCGAAGAGCCGGATGTAGCGGTGGAGGCGTTCGGGGCCAAGGACCAGGGCAAGTTTGGCGAAGGCGATGTTGGAGGATTTGGCGAGCGCTTCGGAGACGGTGAGCATCCCGTGGGGGGAGACGTCGTTGAGAGTGTGTCCGGCGTAGAAGAACTTGCCGTTTTCGCAAAAGACCGGGGTGTTGAGATCGGCCATGCGCTCGTTGAGGACAGCGGCAGTGGTGATGAGCTTGAAGGTCGAGCCAGGCTCGTAGCTGTCCATGATGGCCCCGTTGCGGAGGTTGCGGGGGTTCATGGTTTCGCGGGAGTTCGGGTCGAAGGTGGGGCGGTTGCAGAGGGCGAGGATTTCGCCGGTGCCGGGGCGGAGGACGATGATATGGAGAGCTTCGGGCCGGAACTCTTCCCAGAGGCGGGCGGCCTCCTGTTCGATGATGTGCTGGATGCCGGTATCGAGGGTGAGCACGACGTTGTAGCCAGCCCGGGCGGGGATGTCGGTTTCAAAGGCGGGAATGGAACGGCGGGTGGCGTCTTTGATGACGCGACGCTCACCGGGCACGCCTTGGAGGTAGGTTTCCATGACCCGCTCGACGCCACCGGCACCGGTTTCGGTTTCGATCGATTTACCGTCGATATCCGTGACGACTTCGGAGCGGTTGACCCAACCGACGACATGGCTGGCCTGGTAGCCCTGCGGGTAGGCGCGACGCATCCGGGGAATGAGGCGGACGGGGCGGAGTTTCAGGGCGGCGACGACAGCGGAGTGTTCCTCGTTGAGGTCGGAGATGAGGAGGGAGTAGCGGTTGGTCGGGGTAAGGCGGGCCCAGACGTCTTTGGGTTTAAGGCCGAGAGCTTCACATAGGCGCTGAATCGAACTGGGATCTTCGTAGGCAAGCTGGCCATCAATTCGGAGGTCGTGGACCACCAGAGTCTGGGCCATGACCCTATGGTTGGTGTCGAGAATGGTGCCGCGCCGCGGAGCGACGGGAATGCGTTCGTATTGGCGGCGGATGGCGATTTCCCGAAACTTCTCGTGTTCGAAGAGCTGTATGTAGACGAGCCGGGCGGAGAGCACAGTGAAGGCAACACTGAAGCCGAGGACGAGGAGGAGGGCGCGCAGGCGGAGGTTGTTCACCGGGGGCCTCCTTCCATGGCGGTCATGTGGCCGGGGGCGCGCCGGAGCTGGGGTGCTTCAACGGGGAGCTGGGGGAGGGAGTCAATGGGGACGAGGTTGAGGTTGAGATAGACGATCTGGTTTTGCAGGCTGCCGGGGCTTTTGCGTTTGGCCACTTGGGCACCAAGGGCAAGGTTGCGCTCGCGGGCTGATTTGATTTTTCGGTCGAGTTCGGAGACCTCGCGGGCCAGTTCTTGGATGCGGACCTGGGTGAAGACAAAAACCAGGGCGAAGGCTGTGCAGATGGCAGCACCGGTGATGACACCGACGAGCTTCTTGCGCGATTGGGCGACGGAACGCCGGAGACGGTTCCCGCTCACAGTCGGATCGCCCCCCTCAGGCGTGCGCTCCGGGCGCGGGGGTTCGCGGTGACCTCTTCCGGGGAGGGATCGACACGCCGGAGTTTCTGAAAGCAGTAGTCCGGGTTCGGCTGACCGAAGGCCATGCCGGCGGCGCGGAGCTCGGGTTGGCTGTGGTGTTCAATAAAGCGTTTGACGCGGCGGTCTTCTAATTCATGGAAGCTGATGACAGCCAAACGACCCCCGGGCAGGAGGGCGGCTGGGGTGGCAGCGAGGGCCTGGTCGAGGGCGCCGAGTTCGTCGTTCACCGCGATGCGCAGGGCCTGGAAGGTCCGGGTGGCCGGGTGGAGTTTGGCACCGCGCCGACCACCAACGGCACGCTCGACGATGCCGGCGAGCTGGAGGGTGGAGATGATGGGAGCGGTCCGGCGGGCGTCGACGATGGCGCGGGCGATGGGTCGGGCTTTGGTTTCGCCGCCGAGGTCGAAGAGAAGACGGGTCAGTTCGGTCAGGTTAAGGCGTTCGACCAGATCGGCCGCCGTGCCGGGACGGGCCGGGTCCATGCGCATGTCCAGAGGACCATCGGCCTGAAAGCTGAAACCCCGTTCAGGGCAATCGAGCTGGGGCGAGGACACGCCGAGATCGAGCAAGATTCCATCGAATCCGCCCGTCCGCTCCGCCACCGTTGCCAGCTCCCTGAAGTTCATTTGTTCCACCGCCAATTGCCCGGATGCGATTTGCGGGGCGAAGCACCGGGCGGCTTCGACCGCTGCCGGATCTTGGTCCAAAGCGATGACCCGCGCCCCTGCCTCCAGCAGGGCCGCGGTGTGTCCGCCCCGACCAAACGTGCCATCAAGGAACCGCGTTCCGGCGCGCGGTTCCAGCATCGTCACCACTTCATTCAACAAGACAGGGCGGTGCATTCCGCCGCCGTCGCTAACCCTTGACGCGGATACTTTCGCTCCGCGCCGGGCGGCGCAGGCCGACCAGCTCATAGGCATTTCGCCTGGCGAGCCGGATCATGACCTGGCCTGAAATTTCTCCTTCCATATTGCGTTGCGTTGAAAAACCGATTGCCAGAACCCGTCGTCCGTGGTGCTGAGTCTCCATCTTCGTTTGCGTCCGGTTATCTGTTGGATGATCCCGTGAGCCAAGAAGCGGAGACGGGACCCTATCTCCGCTGCTCCTCCCCGGTTTGGAGGGGTGTCCGGCGCGGGAACATGACGTCCCAGCACCCGTTCACCCGCTCCCGCAACTGGGCCCGGTGCGACCTGCACCGGACGAGGAAATTGGTTTGCCGCCCCCGCCCATCCCGGACTGATTCGGTTGGCGGCGGAAACATCCGGAAGGTCATAGGCCGACCTCCGCGAAAATCTGATCAACATTGACGTCGGTGGCCGACTGCGCTTCCCAAACCTCCGCGTCCCAAATCTGAAAATGGTCCAAACGCCCGACCAGCATTGCCTTGCGCGTCAGCCCAGCCCGTTGCCGAAGGCGTTCTTTAACGAGGATGCGACCCTGTTGATCGAACTCAACGGTCTGGCTGGCACTCGCCAGGTCCTGGAGTCTTTTGCGCCGCGGGTCACCCATCGGGCTGTCTTTGAGTTTGTCCATTTGCCGCGCTAGCCACGAAGCCGGGAACACCTTCAGGCACGGCTCAGAAGCGGGCATCACGACGAGTCGACGATCATGCCGGTCCGAGCGCCATTCAGCAGGAACCGTCAGACGCCCTTTCTCATCAAACGCGTGAGGGAACGAGTCGGCATAAACATCGCCGAGGGGAGATTGCAGTTGGATGATGGGTTCCACGGTTTGACTTTTTCCTACACGACGCCCCACTTTGAACCATAATCTCCCACTAACGGTCAATGAGAATCTATGTTGATCGTTGATTTTGCGGGGTTTACCAGGAATTTACGCCGAGATCCGTAAAAAGATGGACACAAGGGGTTCTCGTCTCGGCTTCAGGGGGAGGAACTGAGAAACTGCCTTCCTTTAGTTTCTTTTCATTCAATGAAATTTTGGCCTATTTTTCTGGAATGAAACTCTTGGTTGCCTTTTCGATCCTTTCTTGTTTCGGGTTGGTCCGTCTTTCCGGGGCAGATTTGCCTGCAGAAGTGGAAATCCGGCAGGAGGTGAGCTTCAGCGTGGTTGTGCCGGATTCGAGTCCGTTTCCTTGCACGCTCAATCCTGGGTTGCGGGTGCAGTTGAATGCCCTGGAAGGCACCGAAGCCGACATCACCTACATTGGCCGGGTCAAGCTTTCCGGGGTGGATCGGGAGATGTTCGAGGAGGCGATCGCGGAGCCGTCCGACGCGGGTCCTGGCCGAGCCGTGTTGGCGGATCAGGCGGCCATGCAACTGGCGGGCCCGGATGGGGAACGGGCGGGAACGGTCGGCTTGCCGAAAGGCGGAGTGGTCGAGGTGCTGGCGGTGCGTGGGGACAAGGTGGACATTCAGTTACCGTTATTGCGGGGTCGGGTGCCCATGGCCTCGACCGACGCGGCCGCACGGGTAGAGGCACTGCGAAAAGCGGAAGCGGAGCGGGTGGCGGAGATTGAGAAGGAAGCGGCGGAGAAGAGAGCGATGGAATCGGTTGGGGAGAACGCCGAGGGCCCGGCGGGGCCCGCCAAGTAGGGTGACAGTGACGGTGAATGCGGGGCGACGGTTCCCAACGATTGAGGGGTTTGGGACGTGCCTGATCACGTGGATTCCCGAGATTCGTGCGCTGTATGAAACGCGTCCGTTCCAGCAGGCTTATGTGAAGGATCTGGGTTTGAATGTGTTGCGAGTCGAATTGCCCGGGGCATCCCTTCCAGATCCAGTGGCGGAAGCTTCGGCGATTCGTTACACGGGCTTTGCCAAGGGCGAGCCCATAACGGAGATTTTTACCGGATTTGCGAAGGCGGCCCGGCGGCTCAACCCTGATTTCAAGGTAATCGCGTCGGTCTGGAGCCCGCCGACCTGGATGAAGCATTCCAACCACCGGGGTGACCCCGCCTTGCAGGAAGGGCGTCGGAGCGGGGCGATTTCGGGCACGTCTTACAAGGAGACCACCAACTATGTGAAGAAGGAGTTCTACCCCCATTTTGTCCGGTGGATGGTGGAAAGCGCGAAGCTGTACAAGCAGAACGGGACACCGCTCTACGCGATCAGTCCGGGGAACGAAGTCATGTTCACGCAATGGTTCCAGAGCTGCACGTGGACGGCGGAAGACTTCGCCACCATTGTGCGGATGTTGGGCGAGGCACTGGAGAGAGAGGGGATGGGCGATATTCTGATTTTCGGGCCGGAAACGATGACGGGTCACAATTTTCCCGGAGCCAACGGCGAGTACATCAAGGCGCTGACGCAACCTCGGGTGCTTCGTCATTTGGGTGCCTTCGCCACCCACGCTTATCTGGACGGGGTCAAAGGCGATTTCGATATGGCGGGCAATTACGAGTTTTGGAACATGATCGAAAAGTTCAAGAAACCGTATTGGATCACGGAGGGTGGAACCGGGGGACACGCTTGGCCCGAACCTCTCCGGGGCGTTTCCGCGTTCTTCCACAACAACCTGGTCTACGGGAATGCGTCCCTGGTCACCCCGTGGCAGATCACCGATGTTGAGCCCAACGAACATGGGTTGATGGTTCGTGGTGAGATGACAAAAAAATCGAGAGTCGCCCAGCACTACACCCGTTTCCTGACGCCCGGTTCAATTCGGATCGAGGCCAAGTCCGCTGATGCGGGAGTGCGCGTGACTGCAGCCTTCGACCCCGCCCAACGGACGACCACCGTGGTGGCGGCTAACCCCACCAACAGTCCGGTGGAGCTCAATCTGGTGTTTTCCGGCAGTGCGCCCACGCGGTTCCGGGGTTGGCGGACGAGTGCCCGCGAGGATTTGGCGGAGATTGACCCCCCGGCACCGACCGGCACGTCCGTGCCGATTCTCCTGCCAGCCGA
>CALFVM010000314.1 GCA_937928665.1 uncultured Candidatus Methylacidiphilales bacterium | reverse complement strand
GAGAGATAACCAAGGTGGGTGTTCTGAACCAGGCCGAGCAAAAGTTCGGACCCTGTGTTAATGACTTCAACGCGGACAACGGACACCCTAGCACTCTCGCGCCCGCACGGCACCGGCGCAAAAGAAAAAAGCAGGCCGTCCCGCCTCAGCTCCGGGTGCTCAGGACGGAGGCTTCGTAAGCCTTGACCTCCCCTAACCATGCGCCGTCGCCTGGAACGTCCTGCCGACGGCACCACTCCGCCCAGACCGCTCCGAACGGCAGGCTCTTCGCATCCTCCATCAGAGCCAGGCGCGAGGTGAAATCCCCCTCTGCCTCAAGCTGCTGGAGTTGCCTGTTGGGGAGGAGCAGTGCCGCGAGGAACGCCTTCTGCACGTTGCGCGTGCCGAGGGTCCAGGCCGCGATCCGATTAATGCTGGCATCAAAAAAATCGAGCCCGATATGGGTCCGACCCAGACAATCCCCCCGGACCAGTTCCTCTGCCACCGCCCGGGTTGGATCATCAAACAAAACCACATGATCCGAGTCCCAGCGCACCCCACGGCTCACGTGGAAAAGCAGCTCCGGCACAAACAAAAGAATCGACGAAATTTTGTCCGCTACCGACTCGGTCGGGTGAAAGTGGCCCATGTCCAGGCAGTAGATCTTTTGGCGTTTCACCGCGTAGCCCAGGTAAAACTCGTGCGAACCGACCACATACGATTCCGACCCAATCCCAAAGAGTTTGCTCTCCACCGCATCCCGGGTTCGGGCGGGGTCCAGCACTTCCCCGAAAATCCGATCCAGGCTCTCCTCCAGCCGTTCCCGGGGCGAGAACCGGTCGGCCGGGATATCCTTATGGCCGTCGGGAATCCAGAAATTGGTGATCACCGCTGAGCCGAGTTGCCTGCCCGCCTCTGCGGCAATTTTCCGGCAGGCGATTCCGTGCCCGACCCAAAACTCACGAATCCCAGCATCCTCATGGGACAACGTAAATCCGCTCTCCGCCTTCGGATGTGCAAAGAACGTCGGGTTAAAATCAAAGCCGAGCCCACGAGCCTTGCACCAATCAATCCAGCCCTGAAATTGATCGATGGTGATCCCATCCCGATCTGCCTTTCGAACCCGAAAGTCGCCATAGGAGGCATGAAGATTGAGCCGCTTTTTTCCTGGCACCAACTTCAGCACCTGGTCGAGGTCCGCCTGAAGTTCCTCAATTGTTCGTGCGCGGCCCGGATAGTTCCCCGTCACCAAAGTTCCCCCGCCCGCCCGGGTCGCTTCCGCCTTCTCAAACCCGCCCACATCATCGCCCTGCCAGCAGTGGAGGCTCACCGCGATTTGTTCGAGCCGGGCCAGCGCGCCTTCCGGGTCAATCTGGTGGCGTCCGTATTCGTCTTGGGCGGCAGCGTAGCCAATCATGATTTCCGGTTTATCCCGTGAAGCCCGGGTGACCAGTGAAAACCGTCCGCCGTGTTCTCCGTTCAGGACCGACCTGAACACCACGCCGCCACCCCCAACGCAACCCAGCCGGCCAGGAAACAAACCCCGCCCACCGGCGTCACCATCACTAAAAACCGCGGCCCACCCACGGCATACAAAAAGAGACTGCCGCAAAACAACACGGTCCCGGCCAAAAACAGGCCAAAGGGCCAAACCCGGCCACGATCCACATGCGGGAGAAACGCCATCGCCGCCGTGTGGGCGAGGAGATAGAGCACCGCCGTATCCCAGATTCCTTCCCGCCCGGATTCGGCCAGCGTGGCCTGCAAGGCATGGGCACCGAACGCACCCAAAGCCACACCAGACGCCCCCATAAGAGCCGCCGTCATCAAGACCGGCCGCACCCCCACTGTCACCGCTCCGCCTCAATGCGGATTTCCACCCGCCGGTTCCGCGCCTGTTCCTCTTTTGTTCCGTTCGGATTCACAATCGGTCGACTCTTGCCATAGCCGAACACCTGATAACTTCCCGGGTCCAGTTCCGCATTTCTCCGCAGCCAGTCGGCCACCGCCTCTGCCCGCTGACGGCTCAGCCTGACGTTATAGGCATCCTCGCCAAATGTATCCGTATGCCCTTCCACCGTCACCTTGGCCCGAAGAACCCGGCCCAAGGCTGCTGCCAACTCCTGCAAAGGGGCCTCAGCCGTCGGTAAAAGCTCGGCCGAATCAAACGCAAAGAGCACATCGCTCGATAACCGGATCAAGATTGGCTGAAACGGCGGACGCTCCACCGGCGGTGCATCCGGCGCCGGGCTCTGAATCAACGCGGCAAAATCGCCAAACCCTGGCACCCCCGAACCCAACGCCCCACCTTCCCCGGGAGCACCCCCGATTAAATTCGTGGCCGAAATCGCCGAAGTCGCTTCCGGTAACGCCGCCGTCGACGCCTCTCCCAACAATGCCCCCGACACCTGCGGGGTCCGACCCGCCTCCGTCACCGGCAGAGCGGAAATTCCTTCCCGGACCAGAGGCCCACCCGCACTTAACGGCGCGGGATCATCCGCGGTCAGCCTCGGTGTCGGAATCCGAGGTGCCTGCAACGGCCCGCCAAAGGCCGCGATTCGTTCCGGGTCCAGTTCCACCGGACGCTGGGTTGGTGGCGTCGTTTGGCCCGGAGTGATCGTCCCCCCTGGCTCCAACACCCGCGGGTCAAATTCAACCGGCCTCACGTTGAATCGCGCCGGGTCCACCGGGTTCACCATCGGTGGGCCAAACCCCAATTCAAAACGCCAGAACAGAAACCAGAGCAGCACATGGAACAGGATCGACACCACACCGGCAATCCAGATGAATCTCCGCCAAGCCGCCCGCTCAATCGCATCTTCGGGAAACCCCTCCGTCATCCTTCCAATCTAACGCCACGCCCACGAAAGGAAATGGGATTCAGCGTGATGACCATTCCCCCGAGGCAAACCACTGGAGGACCGCCGGGATCGTCCGCTCCACAAAGTCCCAATTATGCTCGCCCTGCACCTCCTCATAACGCCAGTTCAATCCAAAACCCGCCAGGTGATCCCGGAACCGCCGATTCTCCTCCACTAAAAAATCACGGTGCCCGCACACCTGCAACAATCGCCCCGCCCCTCGCCCCATCGACGATGCCAGATGGAACAAATCCCGGTCCGTCCCCGCCACCGCCAAATCCGCACCGAATACCGCCCGCTCCTCCTCCTCACCCAGCAACCCCTGCCCCAGGCACCCCTCCACATCCATCACTCCTGATAAACTCGCTGCCGCTCCAAAAACATCCGGCCGCAAAAAAGCCGCTCGAAACGCCCCGTAACCTCCCATCGAAAACCCCGCCACAAACGTCTCCGATACCTTGTCACTCAACGGGAAAAACTCCCGCATCCGCACAGGCAATTCTCCGGTTATGTAGGAAAAATAAGGCAATCCGGACGCCGTGTTCAGATAGAAGCTCCGATGCACCTCCGGCATCACCACCGCCAGCCCCAATGCCTCCGCATACCGCTCCACACACGTCCGACGCCCCCAGATCGAGTGATCATCCGACAACCCGTGCAGCAAATAGACCACCGGAAACATCGATCGCGCCCGGCCCGTCTCCACCCCGATCTGACCCGCGGCCGACCTTTGCGGCACCACCACCGTGGCCGCCGTCGCCAGCCGGAGCGTCTCCGAAAAAAAACGGGCCTCAAACCACGCCATCCCCGCATGGTGAGGTCGCCCCGCGCATCGCTCAAGCCCGATCTCCGACTCCCGAACCACTCCTCGTAAATTTCCGTGACATGGAGACATCGCCTTTTACGCTCCACCGTTGCATGAAACTTTTTGTCACCGGCGGAGCCGGATACATCGGAAGCGTCTTTGTCGAGGAAGCTATCGCCGCCGGGCATGACGTGGCCGTCTTCGATAATTTGTCCGAGGGCCACCGCGCCGCCGTTGACCCCAAAGCCGAACTCATCGTCGGCGACCTCCTCGACCGCGAAAGTCTTGCCGCCGCCGTGGCCGAGGAAAAACCCGAGGCCGTCGTCCATTTTGCCGGCAAAGCACTCGTTCCGGAATCAATGAAACACCCCTCCCGCTACTACCAAACCAACGTGACCGGCGGGGTCAACCTCCTCGACGCCATGGTCGAGGCCGGCTGCCGCAAAATCATCTTTTCCTCCACCTGCGCCACCTACGGTGTTCCCGAAAAAATCCCCCTTGACGAACGTTGCGCCCAGAAACCCATCAACCCCTACGGGCACAGTAAACTCGTTTTCGAACAAATCCTCAAATGGTACGAACAGATCCACGGCATCGTCTTCACCGCCCTCCGCTACTTTAACGCCTCCGGTGCCTCCGCCCGGTTTGGGGAACATCACCGGATCGAAACCCACCTCATCCCCAACATTCTTAAAGTCGCTCTCGGCCGAAGTGAATCCGTCCAGGTCTTCGGAGACAGCTACGCCACCCCCGACGGCACCTGCATCCGTGACTTCATCCACATCCAGGACCTCGCCTCGGCCCATCTCAAAGCACTCGAACGCGAGCAAAGCGGTTACTTCAACCTCGGCACTGGCGAGGGTTATTCCGTCCTCCAGGTCATCGAAGCCTGCCGCAAAATCACTGGCAAGGAGATCCCCATCCGCATGATGCCTGCCCGGGAGGGAGACCCCCCCCGTCTGGTCGCTGCCGCCCACCGGGCCAAAGCCGACCTCGGCTGGCAGGCCCGCTTCACCCGCATTCAGGACATCGTCAAAACCGCCTGGGACTGGCACTCCGCCCATCCGGAAGGCTATTCCGACTAACCCCCCCACAGACCATGGCGGCGAAACCCGGCAAGGTGGTCAAGGTCAGCGTCGGCGACTTTTACGCCAAGCACGCGGGCGACCTCCAACTCAAACTCATTGCCGGTGCCGAAGGCATGGGCCGCCTCATCACCGAGGGCTCGGTCAACCGCATGGGCCTCGCCCTGACCGGTTTTTACAAATATTTCGCCCATCGCCGCGTCCAGATCATCGGCATGAGCGAAGTCGCCTACCTCCAATCCCTCGCCGCCGAGTTGAAGCGGAAACGGATGGGAGAAATTTTCGATCTGAACATCCCCTGTGTCATTATCTCCCGGGACATCCGGACACCCCGTTTCCTCCTGGAGGAAGCCGAGACCCACGGCGTCCCCATCTTTGTTTCTCCCATCAAGACCATGCGGCTGGTCAACCAAGTCACCATCTGCCTCGAGGACGACTTCGCCCCCACCGCCAGTGAACACGGGAGCATGGTCGATATTCAGGGCGTCGGCGTGATGATCCGGGGCGAAAGCGGCATCGGAAAAAGCGAATGCGTCCTCGGCCTCATCGAGCGCGGCTACTCGCTCGTGGCTGACGACATCACCAAATTCAAGCTGATTGAGGGCCGAGAAGTCGTGGGCGAATCCGCCGATCTCACCCGCCACTACATGGAAGTCCGGGGCCTCGGGATTCTGAACGTCGCCAGCATCTTTGGCGCAAGCAGCATCCGGTTCTCCAAAAAACTTGACCTCGTCGTCTCCCTTCAAGAATGGGACAAATCCGCCGACATCGACCGGACCGGACTCGACCAACGCTTCTACGAAGTCTTGCAAATCCAGATTCCGCACGTCATCATTCCAGTCCGGCCGGGACGTGACCTCGCCGGATTGGTCGAAGTCGCCGCACTCGACCAAAAACTGAAATCCATGGGGCAATATTCTGCGCTTGATTTCAACCAGCGGCTCATGAATAAAATGCAGAACAGAGGGCGATAATGGGATTGTTGACGAAAAAAAGCGGAACAGAGGGCCAACGGGTAGAAAAAACCCTGACCATCCAAAACAAGCTCGGACTCCACGCCCGACCGGCCGCCATGTTCGTCCGCATCGCCAATCGGTTTGCCTGCGACGTTTGGGTTGAAAAAGATGGCGAGGAAGTCAACGGAAAAAGCATCATGGGCCTCATGATGCTGGCCGCCGGCTGCGGTTCCAACCTCCGGGTCTCCGCCGTTGGGGAAGATGCCAACGAGGCCATTCGCGAACTCGAAGACCTGCTCGGGCGCAAGTTCGACGAGGAATAGGCCCCGCCCGGCCCAGGGGAGCCCATGCTCAAAAAAAAGGCCACCCAGGCAACCGTCCCCGCCGTTGATATCCGGCTGACCGGCATCGCCGTCTCCCCCGGAGTTGTCCACGGCCCTCTCGTCTGCATTAACCGCGAGGATCTGACCGTCCCGGAACGCCCCATCCGCCCCGAACAAATTGACGCCGAACTCGCTCGGCTGGAGATGGCACTGATCGAAACCCGCTCCCAAATCAATTCCATCCGCGAACACCTCGCCGCTTCCATCGGGGAAAAAGACGCCGCCATCTTCGATGCCCACCTCCTTGTTCTGGAAGACACCACCGTCATCGAGGCGGTCAAACGCCAGCTCGGCGAACGGCTCATCTGCGTGGAAGCTATCTACAAAGAGGTCACCACCGGTTTCGCCGAAAGCCTTGGCCAACTCGATGACCCCTACCTCGCCGAGCGCGCCGCGGACATCCGTGATATCGCCGGGCGCGTCCTGAGCAACCTCCTCGGCAAAGTCGGTTCCGACGCCTTTCAGCTTGACGAACCCTCCATCCTCCTCGCCCATGACCTCTCCCCGGGCGACACCGCTACCCTTGACCGGAAAATGGTTCTCGGATTCGCTACCGAAGTCGGCGGCCGCCTTGGCCACACCGCCATCATGGCCCGGTCGCTCAACATCCCCGCCGTCGTCGGCCTGCGCGATGCCCTCGACAAAATCGTTGGACGCACCGAGGTCATCCTCGACGGTTACGAAGGTGTCCTCATCCTCAACCCCTCCGAAAAAACAAAGTTCGAATACGGCCAGATCGAAATCCGCCGCCACCGCGTTGACGAAGAACTCGAAAAGCTCCGCGAAACTCTTGCCATCACCCGCGATCACCATCGCATCATCCTTTCTGCCAACGCCGAACTGCCCGAAGACCTCCCCCTCGTCGCCGAATCCGGTGCTGAAGGCATCGGCCTTTATCGGACCGAGTTCATGTTCCTCAACCGGCTCGACTTCCCCGGGGAACAGGAACAGCTCGAAGTTTACGAAAGAGTCGTCCAAGCCGCCGCCCCACACCTCGCCATCATCCGCACCCTCGACGTCGGCGGAGACAAACTCCTGGCCACCGGGGAGGGCAGAGACGAGGCCAACCCCTTCCTTGGCTGGCGCGCCATCCGCTATTGCCTTGAGCATCGGGACATCTTCCGCACCCAGCTCCGCGCCATCCTCCGCGCCGCCCGCGGCCAAAAAATCCGTATCATGTTCCCCATGATCTCCAACCTTGGAGAGGTCCTCGACGCCAAAGCCATTCTCCAGGACGTGCGCCACGACCTCTTCCATGAGGGCCTCGAACAGGCCTCCGTGGTCGAAATTGGCATCATGATCGAGGTTCCTTCCGCTGCCGTCATGGCTGAAATCTTCGCCCCCCATGTCGATTTCTTCAGCATCGGCACCAACGACCTCGTGCAGTACACCCTCGCTGTGGACCGGACCAACGAACGCGTCGCCTCGCTCTACCAACCCACCCACCCCGCCATCCTCCGCCTTATCCGCCACGTGGTCGACGCCGCCCACCA
>CALFVM010000313.1 GCA_937928665.1 uncultured Candidatus Methylacidiphilales bacterium | reverse complement strand
TCGGCCGGGCCCAGACGAGTCCGGGGGGTGGAACGAAGGGTTTCGGGGGGTAGTGGGCTTCGGCAAGTTTCATGATGCGGGCCCAGATGGGAAGGGCGATGCGGGAGGCGTAGCCGCCGGGCATGACGGTTTTGGGTTCGTCGAGGCCAACCCAGGCGACGGCGGTGACGGCACTGCTGTAGCCGGCGAACCAACTGTCTTTGAAGTCATTGGTGGTGCCGGTTTTCCCGGCCAGCTCGCCTTCCATGCGGTAGGTGGAGCGGGCGGCGCGGCCGGTGCCGGCGTTGATGACGCCGGTGAGGAGGGAATGGATTTGGAAGGCGATTTCGGGAGAGAGGACGCGGGTGGTGCGGGGTTCGGCCTGGTACAGGATTTCGCCGGATTCGTCGGTGACGTGGGTGACGAGGTAAGGGACTTTCCGTGTCCCCCCGGTGGCGAAAACGGTGTAGGCGGAGGCGAGTTGGAGGGGGGTCATGGAGCCGGCTCCGAGGGCGGAGGAGGCGTAGGGTTCGACGGGGGCGCCGGAGGCTTGTTCGGTGAGGTAGGCGAAGTTGTCGAGGCCGGAGGCGACGGCGGCGCGCATGGCGGCGTAGTTGTTGCTGGATTGGAGCGCCTGACGAACGGTTTGCCAGCGGGGGTTGGGGCCGACAGGGATGGCACCGGAGGCGAAGCCGAGGCGCAGGTCGAAGGGGGAGGCGTCAATTTCGGAGAAGCCGGCGAGGTTGAGGGTGTTGAAGGCGTTGGCGTAAACGAAGGGTTTAAGGGTGGAACCAACCTGGCGGGCACCGAGCATGGCGCGGTTGAAGGTGGATTCCTCGAAGTTGCGCCCGCCAACCATGGCAAGGATGCCGCCGTCCTGGTTGGAGAGCGCGATGAAGGCGCCCTGGAGGTAGTTGGGGGGGCCTTCGCCCCGTTCGAGGAAGGCCTGTCGGGTGAGGTGACGGTAGCCGCGGGTTTGTTCGATTTCGGTGAGGGTAGCTTCGAGTTGTTCTTCGGCGGCGCGTTGGAAGGAGACGTCGAGGGTGGTGTAGATGCGCAGGCCACCTCGGACAAGGTCGTCGCGACCGAGGAAGTCGGGGAGTTGATCGCGGAGGGCGGCGACGGCGTGGGAGCCGGGATGTTGGATGATGGGGCGGATGGCGAGGGGTTCGGCTTCGGCGGCATCGGCCTGGGCGCGGGTGATGAAGCCTTGTTCGACCATGCGGCGGAGGGCGCGGGACCGGGCGGCGCGGGCTTTAACAGGTTCGGGGTTGCCCCAGGGGGAGAAGGCGTTGGGGCCGGAGATCACGCCGGCGAGCATGGCGGCCTCGGAAAGGGAAAGGTCTTTGGGGCGTTTGCCGAAGTAGGCGTCGGCGGCCGTGGCGATGCCGTAGTTCTGTTTTCCGAAGTAGATGCGGTTGAGGTAGTAGGTGAGGATTTGATCTTTGGAGTAGGCGCGTTCGAGGCGGAGGGCGAGGAAGAGTTCCTTGAGTTTGCGGGGGATGGTGCGTTCGGTGAGGCCGGCGGAGTTGCGGGCGAGCTGTTGGGTGATGGTGCTGGCACCGGAGACGATCCGGGAGCCGAAGAAGTTTTGGAAGGCGGCGCGGATGGTGGAGAAGAGGTCGAAGCCGCCGTGCCGGTAGAAGCGTTTGTCTTCGGTGGCGATGACGGCGTGGCGGACGACGTCGGGGATTTCTTCGCTGGGAACGAAGATGCGGTTTTCTTCGAACATGCGCTGAACGACATAACCATTCCGATCGTAAACGATGGTGGTTTGGGGCATGTTTTCGACTTCGGCGAGGTCGAACTCGGCGGCCCAGCGGGCGTAGGGGGCCAGGCTGGTGTAGAGGGTGGCAGCGGCGGCCATGAGGGCGAACAGGGTGAGGGCGGCGAGGGCAGGGAGCCAGCGGCGGAGGATTTGGGTGCGTGCGGCGGGGGAGCGGCGACGGCTGCGGTGACGGCGTTTAGGTTTCATGGGCACGAACAGAAATCAAGGTGCCCGGAAACGGGAAAAGCGAAAACGGGAAAATCGGGGCTGGGCCGGGTCAAGGCGGGAAGGGAGGGGTGAGGCGAGGCGCAAGGGCGGGGGAAAGTCAGGACTCACGCGGAGGTTCGCCCTCCCTGGGGGGGACGGAGCTGGGTCAGCGGAGTTTTGACTGGAGGATTTGGTCAACGACGGCGGGGTTGGCTTTGCCTTTGCTTTGTTTCATGACAAAGCCTTTGAGGGCGTTGATGGCGGCGGTTTTGCCGGCTTTGTAGTCGGCGACGCTGCGGGGGTTGGCGGCGATGGCGGCGTCGCACCAGGCGTCGAGTTGGGCGGTGTCGCTGACTTGTTCGAGGCCGAGTCTCTTGACGAGGTCGCCGGGAGCTTCACCGGAGGCGAGCATTTCGGTGAGGAGATCTTTGGCTTGTTTGGAGTTGATTTTGCCGGAGGCAACGAGGTCGGCCAGGGCGGAGAAGTGGGTGGCGGGCAGGGTGAGTTGGTCGAGGTCGGGCTCGGTGGCGAGGAATTCGTTGGCAAGGAAGTTGGCGACGGCGACTTTGGCCTGGGTGGCGGCGGCGGCCTGTTCGAAGTAAGCGGCCAGGCGACGGTCGGCGGCGAGGACGGAGGCCTGGTAGTCGTTGAGACCAAAGTCGGCGACGTAGCGATCTTTGCGGGCGGCGGGGAGTTCGGGAAGGCGGGCGCGGGCCTGGTCGAGGAGGCCCTGATCGGTGCGGATGGGGAGGAGGTCGGGATCGGGGAAGTAGCGGTAGTCGTGGGCCTGTTCTTTGGTCCGCATGAGGAAGGTTTGGCCAGCGGTGTCGTCCCAACGGCGGGTTTCCTGGCGGATGGTGCCGCCGGAAGAGACGATGTCGATTTGGCGGGCGATTTCGTATTGGAGGGCGCGACGGACGCCGGAGATGGAGTTGAGGTTTTTGAGTTCGCACTTGGTGCCGAAGGTTTCCTGGCCGACGGGGCGGACGGAGATGTTGACATCGCAGCGGAGCTGGCCTTTTTCCATGTCGGCGTCGCTGACGTCTCCGTAGATGAGGATTTGTTTAAGGGTGGTGAGGAAGGCGAAGGCTTCTTCGGGGGAGCGGAGGTCGGCCTCGGTGACGATTTCCATGAGGGGAGTGCCGGCGCGGTTGAAGTCAATGCCGCTGGCTTGGTCGTAGTGGAAGGATTTGGCGACGTCTTCTTCGAGGTGAATGCGGACGAGGCGGATCGGTTTTTTGGCTTCGGCAATGGGATCTTTTTGGGTTTCTTTGGGGAAGGCGAATTTGTCGAGGAGGACACGGCCGCCGAGGCAGAGAGGGAGGTCGTATTGGGAGATTTGGTAGTTTTTAGGCATGTCCGGGTAGAAGTAGCTTTTGCGGTCGAACTTGCAGACGGGGGCGATGTCGCATTCGAGCATGAGACCGGTGAGAATGGTCATGCGGATGGCTTCTTCGTTGGGGACGGGGAGGGCGCCGGGGTAGCCGAGGCAGACGGGGCAGACGTGGGAGTTGGGCGGGGCGCCGTATTGGTTGCGGCAGCCGCAGAACATTTTGGTGGCGGTTTTGAGCTGGACGTGGACTTCGAGTCCGATGACGGCTTCGTAGGTCATGGTGGGAGAGGGCTAGAGGGCGGGCTTGCGATCTTTCCAGGGATGGGCCTGTTCGTAGGCGTGAGCGGCGCGGAAGAGAGTTTCTTCGGCGAAGTGTGGGCCGATGATTTGGAGGCCAATCGGGAGGCCGCAGGAGGAGAAACCGCAGGGGAGGGAGAGGGCGGGGACGCCGGCGAGGTTGGCGGCGATGGTGAAGATGTCGGCGAGGTACATCTGGAGGGGGTCGGCGGTTTTTTCTCCTGCTCGGAAGGCGGGGGTGGGGGTGGTGGGGGCGAGGATGATGTCGCAGGATTCGAAGGCGGTGGTGAAGTCGCGCCGGATGAGCTGGCGAACTTTTTGGGCGCGGTTGTAGTAGGCGTCGTAGTAGCCGGAGCTGAGGACGTAGGTGCCGAGGATGATGCGGCGTTTGACTTCGGGGCCGAAGCCTTGGGCGCGGGAACGGCGGTAGAGGTCGAGGGGATCTTTGGCGTCGGGGGCGCGGTGGCCGTAACGGACGCCGTCGAAGCGGGCGAGATTGGCGGAGGCTTCGGCGGTGGCGATGATGTAATAAACGGCGGTGGCAGCGGGGGTGTGCGGGAGGGAGACCTCGGTGACGCGGGCTCCGTGATTGGCGAACCAGTCGATGGCAGCACGGACGGCGGAGGCGACTTCGGGGTCGAGTCCTTCGACGAAGTATTCTTTGGGGATGCCGACGCGGAGGCCTTCGACATGGCCGGTGAGGGCGGCGGTGTAGTCGGGGACGGGGATGGGGCGGCTGGTGTTTTCCATCGGGTCAGGCCCAGCGATGGCGTGGAGAAGGAGGGCGGCGTCTTCAACGGAACCAGCGAAGGGGCCGATCTGGTCGAGGGAGGAGGCGAAGGCGACGAGGCCGTAGCGGGAGACGCGGCCGTAGGTGGGTTTGAGGCCGACGACGCCGCAGAAGGCGGCGGGTTGACGGATGGAGCCGCCGGTGTCAGAGCCGAGGGAGACGATGGCGGTGTCGGCGGCAACCGCAGCGGCAGAGCCGCCGGAGGAGCCGCCGGGAACGCGCTGGGTGTCCCAGGGGTTGCGGGTGGGTTGGAGGGCGGAGTTTTCCGTGGAGGAGCCCATGGCGAACTCGTCCATGTTGCAGCGGCCGAGGAGAATGGCGCCGGCGGCCCGAAGTTTGCGTGTGACAGTGGCGTCGTAGGGGGAGCGAAAGTTGGCGAGGAACCGGCTGGCGCAGGTGCAGAGGTCGCCGGTGGTGTTGATATTGTCTTTGAGGGCGACGGGGATGCCCCCGAGGGGGAGGGAGATGTCGGCGTGGAGGGCATCGGCCAAGGCGCGGTCGGCGTCGAAACGGAGGTAGGCACCGATGGCGGGGTCAACGGCATCGCGGCGGGCGGCAAGGTCGCGAACGATGTCGGCGGGGGAGATTTCGCGGGCGAGGAGTTTTTGCCGGAGCTGGGTGAGGGAAAGAGTGGCGAGAGTCATTCGACAATTTTGGGGGCGGTGATGAGGGAGTTGGCCTGGGCGGGCGCGTTGGCAAGGGCGTCGGCGGTGGGGAGTCCGGGCCGGATCTCGTCAAGGCGGAGGACGTTGGTGGGCAAGTGGGGGTCGATCGGGGTGTCAGGGACGGAGGAGATGTCAACTTTCTGGAGTTGGTTCACGTAACCGAGGACGTCGGCGAGTTGTTTTTGGAAGAGAGCTTTTTCGTCCGGAGCTAGATCGATTCGGGCGAGATCGGCCACATAGGCGACGTCAAGGGTAGAGGCACTCACAGACTTTCGGGGATAGAGATGACCGGGCGGTGTCTCAAGAGGAAAAGGAGAAGGGTGACGGTTGAAATCGGGCTGAGAACCGGGCAGCGTGCGGACATGCGGGTTCCGGCACATGTGGTGGAAGCGCGTCGGCGGAAGCTGGGGTTGATCCTGCAACAGGAAGGTTATTTGCCGGTGGTGGAGGTGTGTCGGCGTCTGGGAATTTCCGCAGCGACAGCCCGGCGGGATTTGGCGGCTTTGGCAGGGGAAAAGCGGGTGACGCGGACGTATGGGGGGGCGATGGTGGATTACAACCTGCGGTTTCCGTCTTTCCGTCAGCGGCAACAAGTTGGGGCGGAAGGGAAGGCGAAGGTGGCGGAGGCGGCATATCGGTTGATCGCGCCCGGGGAACAGCTTTTTTTTGATGCGGGCTCGACGGTGTATGCGGTGGCGCAATGTCTGCGGGAGAACCCGGTGGGGCCGTTGACGGTAGTGACGTCGAGTTTGCCGGTGGCGGAAATTTTGGCCCCGCTGGAGGAGGTCCGGATGCATTTGTTGGGGGGGCAGCTTTTGCCGCGGCAGTCGGTGCTGCTTGGGGAAGGTGCGTTGCGTGAGGTGGTGCATTGGTCGTTTGACCGCGCGTTGCTGAGTGTGCAGGGGTTTGATCGGGAAGGACTCTGGAACACGACGCCGGATGTGGTTGCGGTTCAGCAGGCGGTGATGGAGCGGTCGCGGGAGGTGGTGGTGTGTGCGGATGCGACTAAGCTGGGCCAGCGGGGGCCGACTTTTTTTTGCGGCTGGGAGGCGGGCTGCCGATTGTTAAGCGATGCGTCGCGGGGGGCGTTGGAGAAGGCGGGTATTCCGCGAAGCGTCTGCGGCTGAGGGGTTGCTTTTGTGACGGTGGTTGTCAGGTGGCGGACGATCTGGCAGGGTCCGGAAATGTTGTTGACCCATTTCTTTTTTCTCGCGGCAGTTCCCTTGGCCCAAATGACCGACGGCCAGCTTCAACAGGCTTCAGATGGGATTGCCACGGCGGTGGAGGAACAGACCCCAACCGGACAGGTGATACAATCGGTGCCGCAGCCGTTCACGGTGCCGGGTCAGGCGAAACCAGCCGAGACGGATAAGCCGACGGCGACGACGTTCGAGCGGGCGGACAAAGACAGTGACGGGAAGATGAGCTACGAGGAGTTCGCCCGGATTATCAAAGAGGAGAAGTTCCGGGCTTACGATGCGGATGGGGACGGATTTTTGTCCAAAGAGGAGGCCCAGGCGGCGGCGGCCCAGATTGAGGCGAGCCCAGCGTCGAGCGATGCGGCGAAGAAGTTGATTTCGATTCCGTTCAGCGAGATTGACGCGGATGGAGACGGGCGGTTGTCGCGGGAGGAAGTGCTGCAGGCGGTGAAGAAGCAGCCGCAGGTGCAAACCATATTCAACGGGATCGGTGCGGCTCCGGGGATGGAGATGGGTGGGCGTCCGGACGGGGTGAGCCTGGACGAGTGGAATAATTACGAGACGGTGGGGGGTGGGGTGCCGCTGTTGCGGTTTTCGTTCTAAAGCAGCGCAACCTTGGAACTAACTCGATCGGGCTTCGCGCTCACCCTGTGGGAGCGGTCAATGACGAGCGGACGCCCATGGGCCGGCTTCAGGCCCGCCAGGGAGAGATTCAGCGAGGCGACGGCGCGGGCGTTTCGGCGGCCTCGACGATGAGGGGAGGCTGGGGCGCGGGGATTTCGGTGGTGAGGGGGGTGTCGTTGACGAAGAAGACGGGGATGATGAGGATGGCGACGATGTTGACGACTTTGATCATCGGGTTGATGGCGGGACCGGCGGTGTCTTTGTAGGGATCGCCAACAGTGTCGCCGGTAACGGCCGCGGCGTGGGCGGGGGAACCTTTGCCGCCGAGGTGACCTTCTTCGATGTATTTTTTGGCGTTGTCCCAGGCGCCCCCGCTGGAGGTCATGGCGATGGCGACGAAGAGACCGGTGACGATGGTGCCAACGAGGAGGCCGCCGAGGACGACGGGGCCGAGGGTTTCAACGAACATGGCGACGATGACGACCATGGCGACGGGGAGCAGGGCCGGGAGGATCATTTCGCGAAGGGCGGCCTTGGTGACGATATCGACGCAGGTTCCGTAGTCAGCCTGGTCGGTGCCGGTGAGAATGCCGGGCTTGGCGGCGAGCTGGCGGCGCACCTCTTTAACGACGGCACCGGCGGCTTTACCGACGGCATCCATGCTATGGGCGGTGAAGATGAAGGGGAGGAGACCGCCGAGGAAGAGACCGATGATGACCTTGGGTTGTTCAAGGGAGAACTCAAAGACCTGGTCGGGGACATAGACCTGGAGTTCATGAACGTAGGAGCCGAAAAGGACGAGAGCGGCAAGGCCGGCGGAGGCGATGGCATAGCCCTTGGTGACGGCCTTCATGGTGTTGCCAATGGCATCGAGATCGTCGGTGACGCCGCGCACTTCTTTGGGCAGGCCGGACATGACGGCGATGCCCCCGGCGTTGTCGGTGATGGGGCCGAAGGCGTCGAGGGAGATGATGATGCCGGCCATGCTGAGCATGGCCATGACGGCGATGGCGATCCCATAGAGGCCGCCGCACTGGTAGCTGAGGAGGATGGCGATGCCGATGCAGCCAACCGGCAGGGCGGTGGCATGCTGGCCGACGGCGAGTCCCGCGATGATGTTGGTGGCGTGACCGGTTTCGGAGGCTTCAGCAATCTTCCGGACGGGGCGGTGCTCAGTGGCGGTATAGTAGTTGGTGATGATGACGACGACAAACGTGAGGGCGAGACCGACGAGGGCGGCGAAGTAGATGGAGGTGGGGGTGCGTTCAATGCCGCCGAGAAGGAAGGTTTCCGGGAAGATGGCATGGGTGAGGGGCCAGAGGAGGATGGCGGTGATGGCCGCACTGGTGAGAACCCCGATTTTGAGAGCCTGGGTGGCGGATTGTTTGGTGACGTTGACGAACAGGATGCCGGCAGCGGCACCAAGAATGGAGACGCCGGCGACAATGAAGGGGAAGACAATGGCGGGTTCCTGGAGGGCGGGGCTTTCGGAGCCGGGCCCAAGGAGGAGAAAGGCGATGAGAATGGCGCCGATGAGGCTGACGACATAGGTTTCAAAGACGTCGGCGGCCATGCCGGCGCAATCGCCGACGTTGTCACCGACGTTGTCGGCGATGGTGGCGGGGTTGCGGGGGTCGTCTTCTTCGAGGTTGCTTTCAATTTTGCCGACCAGATCGGCACCGACATCGGCGGCTTTGGTGTAGATGCCCCCGCCGAGCCGGGCGAAGACGCTGATAAGGCTGCTGCCGAGGGCGAGGCCGATGAGGCTGTCGATGGCCTGCTTGGTTCCGGCGGCCTCGCGAACGATGAGGTAGAAGACGCCGACGCTGAGGAGAGCAAGGCCGACGACGAGCATGCCGGTGACGGCACCGCCGTTGAAGGCGACGCGGAGGGCCTGGCGGGAGCCGGTCCGGGCGGCGGCGGCAGTGCGGACGTTGGCGAGGACGGCGATCCGCATGCCGAGGTAGCCGGCGGCCAAGCTGCAAACAGCACCGATGAGAAAGCCGACGCTGGTGATGAGGTCGGAGCGGAGGATCCAGATGAGGACAAAGAGAAAAGTGGAGATCACGCCGATGGTGATGACCTGGCGGTTGAGGTAGGCTTTGGCACCGGCCTGGATGGCGGCGGCGATTTCGATCATTTTGTCGGTGCCGGGGGATTGGGCACAAATCCAGCGGATGAGGGCGGCTGCCAGCAGAAGACCAGCAACGGAGAGGGCAAGGGAAAGGGCGATACCGTTTTGAAGAAGGAACTGATTCATAGGCGTTAACAGGATGGGCCCCTGCGGGCAAGGGAGCCCGGGGCGGGTGGTGGAGAGTTCATGAAGTTGGCCCCCGAATCAATCGTTTTTATCAGTAGCATCACACTAGCAGGCGTTAACCTCGGCACGCTTGCCGGGGACCATGAGCCCTGATATACCAACCAGGCTTATGATGGTGCTCACGCTGAATAACAAGTCGCCGGACGTGGAAATTCTGGCCCAAGTAGCGGAAGCGTCCCCTCAGGTGAGCGAGGTGATGGAAACCGTTTCGCCAGCGCAAGTGCTGGCCCACGCCCGGCAGGATGACCCCGCCCTGCTGATTTTTCATGCGGAGCCGGACTCGAATGATGCGTTGGCGTTTTTGCAGGATCTACTGACGGTCAACCCGGTCATCCGGGTTTTGGTGGTATCGCGTCAACCTTTCCCGGCGGATGCGCCCTTGGCCCGTTTGGCGCGGGTGCATTTGTTGAGGGCACCGTTCAATCGTGCGGGCGCGGCCACGCTGATGCAGTGGCTGTTAGACCCGGCGGATCGTTCCGGCGGTGCCCTGTTCCGGGCGCAGATGCGGGATTTGCGTCTGCTGGATATCCTGCAGTTGAAGGCCCACAACGGCTCCAGTTGCACTCTGAAGGTGCTGGCTGACGATGGTGCCACCGGCACGCTGCACTTCCGGGAAGGGCGGCTGATTCATGCGGCGACCCGGGCCAAGACGGGGAAGGACGCCTTTCACGACATCTGTTTATTCGGGGACGGGGCGGTGGAGGAGTGGCCGTTTGATGCGGCCTGTCCGACGTCGATGGTCACGGCGACGCATGAGATGATCATGGACGCGGCGCGGTTTATGGACGAGCGGATGGCCCAGGGTCCGGTGGTGCCGAAGGCGCGGTCAGCGACCGCACCCATCCCGATGACCGGTCGGGAGCCGGGGGTGACCTCGCTGGACGAGATTGATGTGGAGGAGTTGCGGGGCCTTCCGAAACTGCTGGTCATTGATGATAGTGCCGAGGTTCTCCTGGCACTCCAACAGATGTTGGTCATTGGCCTGCGGGAGTATGCGGTGATCACGTCAACCTCGGCACCGTCGGCCTTGGATTGGGCACTGAAGTTCCAGCCGGATCTGATCGTGCTCGATTATTTTATGCCGGGGATGAATGGCGATGTCTTTTGCGAACGACTGCAGGAGAGTGAGGTCTGCGCGGGGATTCCGATCATTCTCATTTCCGGGCAGGATACGGTTTTGAGAGAAATGCAAAGCAAGGAGCCAACCATCCGGGGCACCTTGCGCAAACCGTTTGAGAGCGGTGAACTGATTAAGATGATCCGGGCGGTGCTGCCGACTCAGGTTACCGCGTAAAGCCGTAGCTCCTCCCGGTCTTCCCGGCCGGGAAAGGTTCGGGCCGGGGCGGTAACCTCGATCTGCGTGAACTTTCCCCGGAAAAGTCGGTTGAGTTCATCCCGGCTTACCCCAAACGGAGGCCCCTGATCCCGGCCCGGATTGAGATAGAAGATGGCAAGGAGTCGCCCGCCAGGGGCCAGGCAGGCGCGGACTCCGCGGACGTAATCGGCGCGGTGGGCGGGGTCAATGGCGCAAAAACAGGTGTGTTCAAAGACCAGATCGACGGTGCCGTGGAGATGAGACGGTGGCTGAAAAATGGAGCCCTGAAGCCAGTTGATGCAGTCACTATCGGGCAGACGTTGCGCGGTTGCCAGAGCTGTCGGGGCGAGGTCCAAGGCGGTGACATGAGCTCCGGCAGCGGCCCACGCCCGGGCGTCGTGACCGAGACCGCAGCCAGGCACGAGAACCCGTAGACCGGACACGGGCGCATGGGCGGAGAGCCATGCAAGGAGTCCAGGATGGGCTGCTCCCTGGTCCCAGGGCATGTCCCCAGTTTGATAACGGTTTTCCCACCAGGAGGCGTCCATCGGGAAGATCGTGCCATCAAGCGGGCGTTTGCCAACCCGGATAGGCCGTGGGGGGAGGTGAAAACAAAGAGGTTGAGACGGGACCTGGGGATGGAGTGCCCCGATGTGATGCAACCCGTCTGGTCTATCCGCCCCCCCTTGACGAGTTGAGGTCGAAACCTACCTCTCCCGGCCCAACCCCGGCGGTTCTGAACCACTGCTACAAAAGCTCGGCCTGGCGTTTGGGTGGCGTGAGCCCGAGTCGTTCGTAGGCCAGCGGCAGGGCCACCCGACCCTGGGCGGTTCGCGCGAGGTAACCCTCCATGATCAGGAACGGTTCGTGGACCTCTTCCAGAGTCCCGGCATCTTCCCCC
>CALFVM010000312.1 GCA_937928665.1 uncultured Candidatus Methylacidiphilales bacterium | reverse complement strand
CCAATCCCTTCACAAAGAAATGGTCCACCGTTCCAATTTTCCGGTTCCCGTGCCGCACCCGCACCTGCCCCTCTGAAGGCAGCGTCCCAATATTCAACAAATACTCCCGCCCCACCCGCGGCGTCCGCAACGCAAACCCATGGCCCGTCCGCACAATCTTCCCGAACTGCCCCGCATAATTCCCCCGCAAACTCGACCCGCCCCCTTCCAGATACTCAAGCACCCGGTCCAAATCTGACTCCTCCAAATCCCGGAACGGCCACGATCGCCTTGCCCACCCTAAAAAATCCCTCGTCCCCACAGGCCCCATCGCCGCCGCACCCACCGCCACTTGCGCCAGCACATCCAGACACAACTCCGGAATCTTCACCCGATCCAACTGCCCCTCCGCCACCAGCCGCGCCGTCACCGCGCACTCCGCCAAGTCAATCACATTCGTCGCCACCAACACCCCATGACTTGCCTCCCCCATCGAATGTCCCGATCGCCCGATCCGTTGCACGGCCCGCGACACCCCCTTCGGTGCCGAAATCATTACCACCAAATCCACCGACCCAATGTCGATCCCCATCTCCAGACTCGTTGAACACACCACCGCCTTCAACTCCCCCGCCTTCAACCGGTCCTCCACCTCCAGCCGCACACTCCGGTCCAGCGAGGAATGATGCACTTCAATCCGCTCTGCCTCCTCCGGCAACTCCTCCCGTAAACGCATCCCGACCCGCTCCGCCCCACCCCGCGTGTTACAAAAAACCAGTGTCGTCCGCTTCATCCTGACCAAGGCCGCCACCTCTCCCATCAACCGCCCCCCCGAATATCCCGCGGCCGGATAAGGATTCTCCCGCAACGGCGAGAGCACCTCCACCACCGCCTCCTTTCGGAATCCCGCCTCCGCGATTCCACAATCCCGGTTCGGCCCCACTAAAAACCGTGCCACCTCTTCCAGAGGCCGCATCGTCGCCGACAAACCCACCCGGCACACATCACCCTCCTCCCCCGCACCCCGCCGGATCTCTTCCAACAACTCCAACAACAGCATCAAATGGGTCCCCCGCTTGCTCTCCGCAAGGGCATGCAACTCATCCACAATCACAAACTGCACCTGCGCCAAAGACACGCGCCATCCCGCCTGCGCCAGCAGGACCGCCAAACTCTCCGGCGTCGTCAACAACACATCCGGTGGCCGTTTCCTCTGTCGCGCCCGCTCTGCCGCCGTCGTGTCCCCCGTCCGCGCCGCCACCCGAACCGCTTCCAGTCTCATCTCCATCAGCGGCCCCTCCAAATTCTTCCGCAAATCATACGCCAATGCCCGGAGCGGCGAGATATACAGAGCCCTCACCCCTTGCCCCGCTTCACCCTGTCGCGCAAGCCGATCCATGACCCCAAGGAACGCTGCCAGCGTTTTGCCCGTTCCTGTCGGCGAACTCACCAGCACCGACCGTCCCGCCACCACCTCCGGCACCGCCATCCGTTGCGCCGCGGAAAACGAACCGAACTTTCCCAAAAACCAATCCCGCACCCGACCCTCCAAACACCTCGCCACCTCCTCGTCCGCAACCATCGCCAATCGCTCCAAACGCCCACTCGCCATCGCCGCGCATGATAACACAATTCCGACCTCGCGCCCTCTAATCCTCCCTAGCCACCTTCCTCCCCGCACGCCCGACCTCGCGCTCGAACCAGCGGTTCAAATCCATTCTCTCGCTTCGCCGCTACCGCGGCTCTCGCTTCGCTCGGACGGGGAGGGATTCGAACCCCCGTTACCTCTCGGTAAAGCGGTTTTCAAGACCGCCGCAATCAACCACTCTGCCACCCGTCCCTTGACGAAGCTAACCTAGCGGATCAGTCATCAAAGCCAACCGTCTGTTTGAAGACCATCGCCGCCGCCACCCCGCCAGCCAGGTCTGCCAACAGATAAATCCAAATGTTCGCGGGCGGGCTGATCCCCATGACAGTTAACCCGAACGCCACCGAAGGATTGAACGCGCCGCCCGATATGTTGCCCAGGGCGAACGCCATCACCATCACCGTCGATCCAATGGCCAGACCGTAGTATGAGTTGCCCGCAGTGGCTTTAACCGTCGCCGTGTTCAACACCACATAAACCAGAGCGAACGTGCCCAAAAACTCCGCCACCATCGCCCGCCCAAAATCAGGGGAAATGGCCTCCGCCGCACCCGGCCCCTTGAAATAGCCCACGACCACTGCCGCCAAAATCCCCCCGACCAATTGTGCGATCCAATAGGGCAAAACATCCGTTGCCGGGCATTTCCCTCGCAGGAAAACGCCCAGCGTCACCGCCGGGTTGTAGTGCCCTCCGGAAACATGGCCGCCCGCATAGACCATAATCATCAGCGCCGCCCCAATCGCCAGCGGTGCCAAAGTCCCGGCTCCCGGAGCAATGACTGTGGAACCGACGGTCAAGACAAGGAAAAAAGTCCCGACAAACTCAACCAGATATTTTTTCATGACGCTGCAGCTTATGGGCGAATCCCCGCTCCCTTGCAAGTCCGGCCACCGCCCCAATCCATGTTGGCAGATTGCCCGAAGTCGCTAGCATACCATTTTCATGTTCCGCGTCGGACCCACTTTCCCCTGGTTGCTCATTCTCGCCGCCCTAGTCGTCGCCGCCGGACTGGTGATGTGGTCCTACCGCCGTATCCGCTCCGAACTGCCCCGCAACCCTCGCCGCCAGCTCGTCGCCCTCCGTCTCGCCTTTTCTTCCATCGTCGCCATCTGCCTCCTCGACATCTTTTGGGTCCGGCAAATCGAAGAATCCCAGCCCGGGTCCATCGCCGTCATCATGGACACCTCTCGCAGCATGGCTATGCAGGACGGGGGCGAGCCCCGCATGGCCGAAGCCAAACGCGCTCTCAAACAGGCGATTCTCCCGGCCCTCCCCCGCAGCCTGAAAATCGAACACTTCCGCCTGGCCGAACAGCTCCAGCCCGTCCGCGATGCCCAGTGGGGCTCGCCCGACGGCCGCGCCTCCAACCTCGTTGACGGACTCCTCGCCCTCTGGTCCCAGGACCGCAAAGCCCCCCTCCGCGCCGCCATCCTCCTCTCCGACGGTGCCAACACCTCAGCCACCCCAGTCGAATCCGCTATCGGCCTCTTCCGCCGCAAGGGCGTCCCCGTCCATACCATCAGCGTCGGCGGCCATGCCGAACCGCCCGATATTATTGTCGAATCTGTCGAAGCACCCAACGTCGTTTGGAGCGGCCGCCCCGTCATGATCCGCGCCCTCATTCGCAGCCCCGGCTTCGCCGGTCAGGCCGTCCCCATCCGCATCGAGTCCGGCGGCAAGTTCGTCGTTGAAGACACCGTTCAACTCACCGGAGAACCCCAAGAGATCAGCCTCGCCCTTATCTCCCGCCTCCCTGGGTTCCATTTCCTCGAACTCCAAATTCCCCAGCAGATTAACGAACGCCTCAGTGCCAACAACCGCCGCGCCTTTGGCGTGGAAGTCGTCGAAAGCCAACCCCGCTTTGGACTCCTTGATGCCAATGACGGCTCTTTGGCGACGGCGTCCGCCTTACTGCAGAAGGAAATCGGTGCCTCCGTCACCCGCCTCGAACCCGGCTCCGGCTGGGGCAACCGCATGGCCGATTGGCTCGAACTCGACGGCCTCCTTGTTAGTTCCGCCGGTGCTGCCGCCTGCCCCGGTGAGTGGCTCAACTACATCTCCCGCTGGGTCCAGGAATTCGGCGGCGGTATCCTTCTCGCCGGCGGCCCCGGTGACTTCGGCCCCTTCCGTTGGCAGGGCACCTCCGCCGATCGCATTCTCCCCTTTCAACGCCAAAGCAACCTCACCGAGCCCGATCTCGACCAACCTTTCCCTCTCAAAGTCTTCGAATCCGTCACCGACTCCCCCATTCTCGACGTCGGCGAAACCCGCGCCGCCTCCCGGGTGGTCTGGGAATCGAAGCCGCCTGTCTTCGGCGGTCTCAACCGTCTCGGCCAACTCCGCCCAGGCAGCATCGTTCTGGCCGGCCACCCCACCCTCCGCGCCGACGGTGCTCCGCTCCCCGTCTGGATCACCCGCGAAACCGGCCGTGGCCGCGTCTTCGTCTTTGCCTCCGGCACCGCCGCGCCCTGGGGCGAATGGTTCGAAACCGACTGGGGCGAAACCCCCGCCACCGCCCCCAAACCCGGCACCGAGCCCGTTAACGACCGACGCTACACCCGCCGGTTTTGGACCCGCACCGCCGAATGGCTCACCGCTCGTAAAACCATCCGCGCCTACCAACCTGTCGAAATCGACCTCGCCCGCCATGTCGCCTTTGTGCACGAACGAGTCCGCGTCATCGTTCGGGCCCGCGACACCGACCTCCGCCAAGTCCCCGAGGCTGCCGTCGATATCGGCTTTGCTGGGGACGAACGTTCCAAAATCCGCGCTGTCTATGACGAATCTCTCCGCGCCCACTTCCTTGACGTCCAGGCCGACCGCCCCGGTGATTACATGGTCGCCGCCCGCGTCCGCTTTCCCAACGGGGACATGGTCGAAGCTGAGTCCCCCCTCCGCATCCAGGCCATTGATATGGAAAGCTTTGACGCCCGCGCCCGGCCCGACTTCATGAAACGCCTGGCCGACCTCACCGGTGGCACTTACCTCCACGCCGCCGATGAAGAATTAGCCAACAAACTGACCCGCATCCTGGCCCGCCCCACCGCCCGCTCCACCCTCGTCACCGGTTCTCTCTGGAACCATCCCTTCACCTTACTCCTCCTCATCGCTCTGCTCGCCGGAGAGTGGATGCTTCGCCGCCGCGTCGGCCTCGCCTGAACCTCTACTTCAGGCTTCTCACGCTACCCCGATTTCCCCCAAACTCCGCCCGTGTTTTTCATCCATTGGGTGGCCCGGCACGGCCTCAGGCTCCTTTCTGGGGCTGCAATTCTTCTTTTCGTTCTTTCCCTCCTGATCTGGGCGACCCTCACCTGGTTTCTCCATTACCAAGCCGACCGCCTCGTCGCCTCCCCGGCCTTTGCCCGTATGATCGAACAGGCCACCGACAAAGGCCTCAAGCTCGAAGGCCACTACGGCCCGCTCCAACGCACCGGCGCATGGTCCGTCGCGACTCCCTCTTACACCTCCGTTGGCCGACCTGGCGAAGCCATCGCTTTCCTCAACGCCTCTGACATCCGGGCCACCTTCGATCCCTGGGGCGTTCTCCGCCGTCAGTGGGTCGTCTCCCGGATCGATCTCGGCCACGCCCACCTCGGCCTCCAGGCTCCCGTCGATGCCCTCAAAATCCCTTTCCCCGAATCCAAACGCCCCTGGTACGCCTTCCTGATGCCGACCCGGTTCGTCCCTATCATCACCGAATGCCCCCGCACAGATCTCACCTTCTCGTTCCTCGGCCAGGACGCTTCCGCCACCGGCATGCGCGTCCAGGTTTTCCCTTTCGGCACTAAAGACTGGCGCATCGTCGGCTCGGAAGGCGACCTCTCCATGCGCCTTCTCCCCCCGCTCCGCGTCCAAAACGTCGAATTCATCACCGCCCGCACCTTTCTCGACTTTCAAAACTTTCTCTTCCTCTCGCCCCCCGGCCAGGGCACCAGCCGGGTCGAAGGGCGCGCTCGGCTTGGCATGCACGAGGACCCATCCCTCTCCTTTTCCGTACGCCTCCAAGATCTCCCCCTCAACTACGCCCTGCCCGGCAACCTGGGTGAAGCCGTCTCCGGCCTCGCCCACGGCTGGGTCACCTACCACCGTCCCGGCCCCACCCGGAAAGGTGAAGACGGCAGCGGCCAAGTCGTCCTCCGCGCCCTCTCCGTCCAAAACCTCCCCCTCCAACACGCTTTGGTCCGGTTCACCGGCGACTCCGGCTTTGAGCGGATCGAGTTCAGGCACCTCTCTTGCTCCTTTAGCCTCCGCGACCAAACCTTCACCATCCCCGCCTTGCGCCTCTCCGCCCCTGGGCTCATCGACATGCACGGCCGCATCCATGGCACCGCCGATGGTCGCATCTCCCTGGACATGGCCCTGGATGAGTTCCCCCTCGCCCGTTGGCTTCCCTCCGAAATCAAAAACCATGTTCGTGGTGAAGTCGCCGGTCGATTTCTCATCCACGGCAACCCCAACAATCTCCGGACCCTTTACGCCTGGACCTTCCTCGAAGTTGCCGACGGCACCCTCGATCAACTCCCCCTTCTCCGCCCCTTCTATCGCGGTTACCAAATTCGCGCCCTCCGCAACATCCGCTTTGACCGTGCGCAATTTGAAGTGAGTTACGGAGCCGATCTCTGGGAACTCAAATCCTTCTCCATCGATGCCGGCAACCTCGTCCAGACACGAGGCTACGCGTCCCTCGCCCCCGATGGCACATTCCTGGTCTTCGCCAAAATCGACGCACCTGACCTGCGTCCCCTCATCCCCCCCGCGTGGCGCACAGCCATTGCCGGCTCCCTCATCGGACGCCTGGCCGTCCGCGGCCACACCGCCCGGACCCGTCAGATCAACGCCACCGGCACCTTCGACCTTGGCGGCTTCACCGTCCGCCGCCTCACCGCCCAGGCTAACCTCGCCCGCTTCTTTAATGATCCCACCTGGCTCGAAGCCCACTTCCACCAGTTTAGCGGCGACCTCCACTGGCGTAACGGCACCACCCGTATCCATAATCTCCGCGCCGTCGTCCCTCGCCGACTTGGCCTCACCGGCCAGCTCACCATCGGAGCCGATCAAACTCTATCCGGCCAGCTCAACCTAGGCTGCGGCCATGAAATTATCGACTGGCTCGGCTCAGCCGGTCCACGCCTCTTTCCTGAATCCAGGGAAAGCCTCCACTGGACCAGCGTCAATATCTCCGGAACCCTCCAGAAGCCCGTGAACGATTTTGTCCCCAAACTCCGCTCAGCCATCTTTTCCGATCCCGGCCTCCTTCTCAAAGCCGCCGTCAAAGCCATCAGTTGGATCCTCGGCGATTGGTTCTCACCTGGGCAGTTTGACCCGCCCCCGCAACCGTAGCATCCGCAACCTGCCTTTCCGAAACCCATGCAACCACCTTTCCTCAGCCGGACCACCCGCCACGAAATCCCCACCCAGGGCAAAGGCACCTACGACCTTACCCCACTCCTCACCGAAACCGTCGCCCGCGCCCAAGTCCTTGACGGCACCGCCACCGTTTTCGTTGCCCACACCAGCGCGAGTCTGGTCATCTTTGAAAACGCCGACCCCACCGCCCGCGCCGACCTTCACGCCTTCTTCGAACAACTCGTCCCCGAACATGCCCAAGGCTACCAACACACCGCCGAAGGCCCCGACGATATGACCAGCCACCTCCGCATGGTCCTCACCCGAACCAGCGAAGTCATTCCCATTACGCGAGGCTGCCCCGTCCTCGGAACCTGGCAGGGCCTTTACCTCTTCGAACACCGTCGCGCTCCCCACCGGCGGACCATTTGGATCAATGTTCAGGGATCAACCCTTCCCGCCTGATCCCCCGGACTTGGTCAGGCGATCTGACCACGTCGCCCTTGCCCCCTCCCCCCGAAATCTGGTGGGCC